>MFXU01000047.1:40569-47175 GCA_001788965.1 Candidatus Peribacteria bacterium RIFCSPHIGHO2_02_FULL_51_15
GATGCCGTTACGAATGACCGATTAGTTATGTTTTAAATGCAAAATGATATGAATTGTTTTCTGCGATAAATGCCGCGAAGCGTTTACTTTGGCCGATAAATCCGCAATATATCGCTTGGGCGATTAGTGGTGTTTAAAACGCGAAGTGGCATTATTCCTCGATCACCACCTGCCCCACCATGTCCTGATGTCCCGGGCCGCATGGGACCCTGCAACGGAACTCAAACGTGCCGGCCTTGTCCGTCGGAACGTCGAACGTAACGGTTTGTCCCGCTTCGACCGGAACATTGAGCGCCAGATCCGTGGACGTGAAGCTGTGCTTGCCTCTTACTCCGGTCAATTCTATCTGAACCTGCTCCCCTTTTTTCACCCTTACGACATTTGGCGTGAAAACCCAAGTGTCAGCCGACATCGCAATGGTTCTTTTTTCCGAAATCGCAGAAGTGGTTTTATCGCCGGAAACCGAACTGTTGGTTTCCTTCGCCACGCATCCCGCCGATATCAAAACCGAAAGAAGCAGTAGGCCGGTGATTATTTTTCTGTCGAATTTTGAAGCATGCATCATAGAAGTGAAGAGAAAAAAGAAAATGTTTGATAGACCGATTCTAACTTAAATAAAATTTTATGCAGGATTTTTTTAATCGCTCACCGCCCACCACCGAACCAGGCCAGGCGTTCGCGCCTGGCACTGGCCAAAGCATTCCTACCCGACCAGAAAATCAAAGGCAATTCAGCTTTCAGGATCTACTACTGACATCTAATACCACTTCGCGTTTAAAACGTTCTTAATCAGACGCGCTGGCGGTATGGAGTTCTTGGCTTGAGTAAACGCTACGCGGTACGAGATGATGCCGTTACGAATGACCGATTAGTTATGTTTTAAATGCAAAATGATATGAATTGTTTTCTGCGATAAATGCCGCGAAGCGTTTACTTTGGCCGATAAATCCGCAATATATCGCTTGGGCGATTAGTGGTGTTTAAAACGCGAAGTGGCATTATTCCTCGATCACCACCTGCCCCACCATGTCCTGATGTCCCGGGCCGCATGGGACCCTGCAACGGAACTCAAACGTGCCGGCCTTGTCCGTCGGAACGTCGAACGTAACGGTTTGTCCCGCTTCGACCGGAACATTGAGCGCCAGATCCGTGGACGTGAAGCTGTGCTTGCCTCTTACTCCGGTCAATTCTATCTGAACCTGCTCCCCTTTTTTCACCCTTACGACATTTGGCGTGAAAACCCAAGTGTCAGCCGACATCGCAATGGTTCTTTTTTCCGAAATCGCAGAAGTGGTTTTATCGCCGGAAACCGAACTGTTGGTTTCCTTCGCCACGCATCCCGCCGATATCAAAACCGAAAGAAGCAGTAGGCCGGTGATTATTTTTCTGTCGAATTTTGAAGCATGCATCATAGAAGTGAAGAGAAAAAAGAAAATGTTTGATAGACCGATTCTAACTTAAATAAAATTTTATGCAGGATTTTTTTAATCGCTCACCGCCCACCACCGAACCAGGCCAGGCGTTCGCGCCTGGCACTGGCCAAAGCATTCCTACCCGACCAGAAAATCAAAGGCAATTCAGCTTTCAGGATCTACTACTGACATCTAATACCACTTCGCGTTTAAAACGTTCTTAATCAGACGCGCTGGCGGTATGGAGTTCTTGGCTTGAGTAAACGCTACGCGGTACGAGATGATGCCGTTACGAATGACCGATTAGTTATGTTTTAAATGCAAAATGGTATAACCGACCACGATTTTCGCATCGAGTATCGTCAACCCTTTTTCTTTTAACAAAACCGGATTCAGATCCAGCTCTTTTATGCCGGGACATTCCTGCACCAGTAGCGAAACTCTGGATATCAGCACGGCGAAAGCATCGATGTCCAATTGTTTTTTACCCCTCAACCCGAGAAAAAGTTTCCAGCTTTTGAGTCCGGTAAGCATGGGGTAAGCCTCTCCGGCAGAAACCGGAGCGACCCGGAACGAAACATCCTTAAAAAGCTCGGTATAGATCCCGCCAAGACCGGCCATGATCAGGTGTCCGATGGTCGGGTCGCGCATCGCGCCGACGATGAACTCATCTCCCGGCGGCAGGAATTGCTGGATCAATACCCCTTTCACCCGGGCTTTAGGCGCACGGTCTCTGGCGTTTATCATGATTTCCCCGAAAGCTTTTTCCACTGCCTTCGAATCCAAAAGATTCAGCCTCACGCCGCCGATATCGACCTTGTGCAAAATGTCTTTTGAACTGATTTTCGCGGTAACCGGGAAACCTATCTTGCGCGCGATTTTCACGGCCTCCGGGGATTTCGCCGCCACTTGCCCGTCAGGCAAAGGCAATTTATACATTTTAAGCAGCCGCCTGGTCTGAGCTTCCGTCAAAAGCCCCTGAGTCTTACCGATGATTTCCCGCGCTTTTATCGCCCGTTTCAGCTCAAGCGGAGCCGGCTTCGTGAATTTTTTCCTCTCCGCGCGATATAGCGCGGCCAGCATCCGGATTCCGGACTCGGGAGTAGAAAAATTGGGTATGCCGTTTTTATGCAGCAGTGCTATGGCTTCCTCCAGGCTTTTTCCGCCCATGAAACAGGCGACGATCGGGAACAGCGGGAAGCTTTTCTTGACCCGCGCAATCGTCTCCGCCACTTCTTTGGCCGGAGTCATCACCTGCGGGGTGAGGATCACCATGGCTCCGTCCGGGCCACTGTCCCTGGCCGCCGCAGTCATGGCCGCCATGTATCTGTCGGCCATCGCGTCGCCGAGTACGTCGATCGGATTCTTTATGCTGGCGGTCCGCGGCAGCATTTTCTTCAGTTGGTCTTCATGTCCGGGCGAAAGCGCCGGCAGATCAAGGCCGCACCGTTCCGCAGAGTCCGCGGCCAGCACTCCCGGCCCGCCGGCATTGGTGATGATCGCGATCCGCTTCGAAAGCAGCGGCGGCTGGTGCGATATGGTGCGGAGCAAATCAAGGAATTCCCCGGTCGTACCCGCCCGGATGAGCCCGGCCTGTTCGCATATCGCCTGCACCGCGGCATCGGACCCGGCCAACACTCCGGTATGCGACAGCGCCGCTCCGCGCCCTTTTTCGCTTATGCCGCTCTTCAGGAGAATGATCGGCTTCACCGGCCCGATGCGCTGCCCCAGTTCCAAAAAACGCCGTCCGTCCCGGATGCTTTCCAGATACAGGCCGATAACTTTTGTTTCCGGGTCTTCGGCGCAGATTTCCAAAAAATCACATTCATCCATTTTGGCTTTGTTCCCCATGCTCACAAAAAACGAGATATTGAGTCCGATTTTTTCCGCCCGGTCGATGAACGCGTCGCCGAGCGCGCCGGATTGGCTGAGTAGCGCCACGTTGCCGGCCGGGGGCAGGAACGGCGCGAATGATGCATTAAGCCTGATGCCCGGGCGCATTATTCCCAAGCAATTGGGGCCGACCAGGCGCATCCGGTACCGGTCGGTGATTTTTCCGAGGCGCGACTCTCTGGCCCGCCCGTCTTCGCCGGATTCGCCGAACCCGGCGCTGATCACAATCAGGGATTCGACGCCTTTTTTTCCGCATTCCTCGGCCAGACCTTCGACTGTCTCGGCCGGAGTGACGATGATGGCGAGGTCCACCGGACCGCGGATGGCCCCGACGGATTTATAAGTTTCCTTTCCCAATATTTTTTCACCCTTCGGATTCACCGGATACACGCCGCCCGGATATCCCTGAGTCAGTAGATTGCGAAAAATCAGGTGACCCACCTTCTTCTCGTCGTTGGATGCGCCGATTACCGCAACCGAATCCGGGTACAGAAGAGACATATAACTCAATTGTAGCGATTCCGGTGGAAGAATAAATTTTCCGAAAAATGTTAAATTGCTAAATTGCTAAATTGTTTACATGCAACACGCAAGATTCATGTATGTATACCAGTCTGCTTAAATAATCTCGAACTCCGCGGCCTGAAAGGCCGCTGCTGTATTTAAAAAAACAAATACCTCGCGTTCCGTTTGCTGGCCGGACAGAGCCTTGCTTGCCGGCCGAAGCAGATGCGAAGGCTGGGCGAAGGCCGGCGAACAATTTAGCAATTTTTTCATGTTATCGCATGGCATCCCGCACCTGAAATTCTTGAATTTTTTTAACTTTTTCCTCCACGCTGAGCTTACTCGCTATTCCCGGTCCGCTAATGCAGCCGCCGTCGCAGAACAAAATATCGAGGAAGCGGATTTTCGGATTTTTTTCAAATTCATCCAAAGCCGCCGGAATATTTTTCCAGCCTGAAATTATTCGGATTTCATCTTCTTTGAGCAGTTCACGAAGCCCGCTCGAGTTGGTCAGCCCGCCATCCGCCGGATACATGCGGGTGGCAGGTTCCTCCAGATCAAACTTCGAGGCCGGCTGATCCGGGCCGTCGCCGATCTTGAATTCTTCGAAGATTTTATCGAGCTCCCTGTAAGTCAAAACAATGATGTTCAGATCCGGATAATCTTCGGACGACTCCAGCTTTTTGGCCAGGCATGGGCCGATGAATACCGGTTGGGCATCCGGATAAGATGTTTTTGCGATCCGGGCCGACGCCACCATCGGCGAGTCGATCTTTAGTCCCAGGTACTTTTCCATATGCGGATAAGTCTTCCGCACCAGCCTGACGAATCCGGCGCAGGGGCTGGCTATCACGCGGCCGCCGGGATTGGATTTGAAAAAATTTATGACCGCTTCGTTCGTGCGTTTTGCGCCGACAGTAACCTCGATAACATGCTGAAAGCCCAATACTCTGAGCCTGGTGACTATCTGCGGGTACTCGTAAACGATCGGAAAAGACGGCGCCAGCATGGCGGTCAGCCTGGCTTTCTGCCGAAGCAAATCGATGCACTTGGCCGCGTCATTCATGGATTTTGATAAAACGTAAAATCAGTAGGGCGATCAGTCCTCCCGAAAAAGCGGTCAAAAATTGGACGAAACCCATCGCTGTCACAAACATCTGCGGCACCAGATTGAAACTGAAATACATCACGGCGATCACGTACAGCCACAACGATTTGAGAATCGCGCTCAGGAAGACGGCGAAGAAAGCGGGAAGCGATTTCAGGAAAAACATGAATGTCCGGATCATGACCAGATTCCCCAGCCAGATAAACGGCAGGAAAAAAGCCAGAAACGGCGTGAATTTCCCGAATAATGCGCCGTGCATCAGGACGCCGACGCTCGGCAAAATCACCACCATCAGCAGAGTCCGGCCGGAAAGTTTCCTGACCGACAGATACAGGAAAAAATTTACCAGCGTCCCGGTGAGCCACTGGGGTCCGGAAACCAGAAAAGGCACCGCGAAAGCGAGTACCGGAACGACTGTTTCCGCTCCCGAAAGAATTTTTATATCCGCGGTTTTTTCGGCTGCTTTTACGTTCATGGATCCAAGTCACTCTAATGGATGCCAAGACGGGTTACAAGAAAAGGAAATTGCCATTGCCATCAATCTTCTGGTCGGGCAATGCCCGGCCAGTGCCAGGCGAGAACGCCTGGCCTGAAAACCCTAACCCTAACCCCAACCCCCGTTTTTTTCACCCCATCCTCGAGCTGAATTTCGCGAAGAGAATGAACAAACTGGTGAAGCCCAATGCCATCACGAGCGGCGCTGCGGAAGAAATATAGTTGCGCCGCCGCGGCCGGAATAACCGGATGAGGATGGAATTTGAGACAACCGAAATCGAGCTGAAGGCCATGGCCAGTCCGGCCAGCTCCGGCTTCAGGATCAAGCCGAAGGCGGTGTAAAACACCCGGGCGGCGATGGGGATTCCTATGACGTTGTAAAACAGCGCGAAAAACATGTTCTGTTTGATCTTCGACATTGTCTCGCGGGAAAGCTCAATCGCGGTTATCACGTCGCGCAAGTCGTTTTTTATGATCACGATCCCTCCGGTTTCCATGGCCACGTCGGTGCCCGAGCCCATGGCTATCCCCACGTCGGCCTGCGCTATCGCCGGAGCATCGTTTATCCCGTCGCCGACCATGGCGACTTTCTTGCCGGCTTCCTGAAGCTTCTTCACTTCGTTGGCCTTGTCCTCGGGCAATACTTCGGCCAAAACGTTCGTTATTCCTATTTGTTTCGCAATCGCGTTCGCCGTCCGCTCATTGTCCCCGGTGATCATATAAGTTTCGATTTTCATCTTTCTCAGTGAATCGATTGCTTCCCGGGTCGTTTCTTTCACCGTGTCCGCTACGGCGATTATTCCGATCACCTGTTTCTCATCTGCCAGTATCATCGCGGTTTTTCCCTGCTCCTCCAGTCTGGCGAGCTTGCGTTCGATCCTGGTTGTATCGAGCCCGGCGGTCTCGCCGATCAATTTGCGGTTGCCGAAGAAATACCTGGCATTGTTTACGGTTCCCTCGATACCGTGTCCCGGTATCGCTTTGAAGTGTCCGACTTCGAGTAAATTCACGCCTTCCTCGCCGGCATGATTGTAAATCGCCTCGGCCAGCGGATGTTCGCTCGAGCGCTCCAGGCTGGCGGCTATCTGCAAAACTTCTTCCTCGTCCCCGTTTATCGCCACGATGTCCGTCACCTCGGGTTTGCCGTGCGTCAGCGTGCCGGTCTTGTCGAATATTACCGCCTGGATCTTGTCC
>MFXU01000047.1:47192-72253 GCA_001788965.1 Candidatus Peribacteria bacterium RIFCSPHIGHO2_02_FULL_51_15
GTGAAAGCCATGAGCGCGAAGCTCAAGGAAGCGCCAAAGACGAAATACCACAGGACAAATGTAAGTATTGCTCCGACAATTACCGCCGGTACGAACCACGCGGATATCCGGTCGGCGAAGCCCTGAATGGGAGCTTTGGACCCCTGGGCTTCCTCCACCACGCGGATTATTTGCGCCAGCATTGTGTCACCGCCGACTTTTTCTACGACGTATTCGAAGCTTCCGACTTTGTTGAGCGTCGCGCCGATCACCGTGTCGCCGACGTTTTTTTCGACCGGGATGCTCTCGCCGGTAAGCATCGATTCATCCACCGACGAGTGTCCCTTCACTATTTTGCCGTCGACCGGAACGGTTTCGCCCGGTCGGACCAGCACCGTATCGCCCTTCACCACCTGATCGACTGGGATATCTTTGGTTTCCCCGTTTCGCACCACGCGCGCGGATTTCGCCTGCAGTTTCATCAATTTCCGTATCGCGTCGGAAACCTGGCCTTTGGCTTTTATTTCGAGCCATTTGCCGAGAATGACGAAAGTGATAAGGAAAGCAGCGGTTTCGAAATATATTTCGGGGATTTTCTGGCCGCCAAGGCCGAGTATCGAACCCGTTTCGGCGTTAAAAACCGCGAAATTTATCAAGCTGTAGAAATACGCGGTGGAAGTGCCTATCGCGATCAGGCTGTCCATATTGAACGTTTTCATTTTCAGGCTGGACCACATCCCCCGGTAGAAACCGGCTCCGATGTAAAACTGGACCGGCGTCGAGAGGATGAATGAAATAATCCCGATATAAGGCGGAACGGTCGCCGCACCCGGGATCCATTTGAAAAAATCCAGAAGCATGAAATACAGCATCGGTGAGCTGAGAATCAGGCTCAGGACAAACTTGTTGCGGTAGTTTTTTATCTCTTTTTCCCGCTTGTTCTTTTCAAACTCACGGTCATTTTCGTCCACTATTTCCGCTCCGTAACCGGCTTTTTTCACCGCCGCAATCAGGTCGGGCACGCCTGCCAGATGATCATCGAAAAGAATCGTCGCTTTCTCAGCCGCGAAATTTACACTCGCCTGCTTTACCCCCGGAACTTTTTTAAGCGACCTTTCGATGAGCGTGGCGCACGAAGAACAATGCATACCGACCAGATAAAGCGAACTGCGTTTGATATCCGGTTTTTCTTCCTGTGACTTGGGTTCCATAACTTAAATAAGTAAATGTTAGAATGTAGTATACCTGTACCTAGGGTATAGGTATATAAAATACCGGTCAAGAGCATTTATCCGGCAATATCAGAAATTGTTTCTTGATTCTTGATTCTTGGCTCTTGTTTCCTTGCTTCATATCCCCGGAGGGTTGTTTATCTTGCCGCCTCCGCCGCAGCCGCAGCCGCCTCCTTTGGCGCCACAGGATTGCCCCCCCGCAGGCAGCGCGCCCTGGACCAAAGGAATGGCAGCTTGCGCCGAGGCTTTTGGATTTTTGACCGTATTGATGACCGAAAAATTAAAACCGGACAAAAGATACAAGCCCGCTGCCAACGCCAAGCCCCAGAAAACGGTTTCGGCACGCTTCATCGACTTAAATATACCCCTACCGGTGGTGGAGGTAAAGGGATAATTGACAATTAGCAATTGTCAATTTCACTTGTTCGCCAGCTTCGAGACCGCCAGTATTTCGGCGATCATTTGCTGTTTTTTTGCCGCGCTGGACGTGCTCATCGCGTTCTTGAAACACGACTGCAGATGATCCTCCATCAGCAGTTTGTGGACTGATTTCAGTAAGCCTATAGCCGCCAGATTCTGCTGCATTATGTCGATGCAATACTCGTCTTTTTCGACCATTTGCAGCAATTTCTTCAGCAAACTGTGCGTTTTTTTCAGCCCGATAAGCTTTTTCTCCTTGTGTAAAGCCATAATCCAAATGGGAAAATTCCAGTTTCAGAATATTGTTATTTACCCGGGTTGGCAAGAATAAGGTGACCAAAAGAAGTGACCGAGGGGACCGAAGGGGTCATAACCAAATGTACGGGAGAAAAGGATTTTACCGATATTTATTGGGAGCGGAGCGGGTCTCCGACCCGCGTAATCTGATGTAAAGTAGGCTGCCATGTTCCAGCGCCATCTCGTTCAAAACGAGGCTCCGATGCTTGTAATACCATTTTGCATTTAAAACATAACTAATCGGTCATTCGTAACGGCATCATCTCGTACCGCGTAGCGTTTACTCAAGCCAAGAACTCCATACCGCCAGCGCGTCTGATTAAGAACGTTTTAAACGCGAAGTGGTATGACTCCGCTGGAAATCGGTTGAAAGTTCCGCTTAATCGCTGCACGCGGGTCGGAGACCCGCTCCCTTGTTAAAGGAAATAATTTTCTCCCGCAGTTTTGGATTTGACTCGACCGAAGGCACCGAGGTGACCGAGGTGAAAACGGAGCATCTCGGCAACCTTGGTCCCTTCGGTAACGTCGGTCCCTTCAATCAGGTCATCTTCACCTCATAATCCGGCCCGAGAGCTGAGACCGCAGTCGCCCATTTATTCACATCGAAACCGTCGGCGGAATCCACCGCTACTTCTTTTTTGCCAAAATCGAATTTAAGTCCGGTTACTTCCGGAAAATCGGCGCTTACGTCGCGGATGAGCGTTTCACATGACTTGCAATGCATGCCGGGGATTTGAACGGTTGTTTGCATAATGGAATGGGGGAATCAATCAGTTAAGAAAAAAACGTGAAAGGAACATCCCGAAAATAAATCCAAAGAGCAGCAGCGAGATTCCGAACCAGAATCTCGGTTGGGGCTCAGGGGCTGAATCGGTTTTCCTGGCGCCTGAACCGGAAGCGGGTTGCCAATTGATGGAAGCCATAAAAAAAGAATTAAGAATTATGAATCAGGAATCAAGTATTTAAATAACATTGAAATATCCCCTATACATCCCCATGGAGCAACTGAAAATCAGGCGTCCCGGTTTGTCTGGGGTGAATTCGATGATATTCGGACCGCTGACCAGGTCGCGATAAATATTCAGCGAAGGTATCACCAGAGACCCGTTGCATCCTCTCGCATTTGTACCGTCCACCACCCATCGGACCGGAATGCCGGATTTAACCGTAATAACGTTCGGAATGTAGCCTTCCGACTCGACTTTCATGGAAACTTCCTGAACGCCGTTTACGACCGGCGGAGCGTCGGCGCCCGCAGGATCCGGTGAACTGCCGGCAGTTTGGGGCACGAATCCCGAAGCAAAACTTCCCAAATCAAAACCGGTCAGGGTCAGAGCGCTGTTCATATTGAAAACGGCGAGAAGCAGAACCAGCGTTCCGGCAAATCGCAGGAAAAGCCTGGAAGCCGTCCCCGAAGCCGAGGAAGATATCGCGCTTATCGAAAGGAGCGACGGCAATGTACCCAGTGCGAAAATGAACATGATCGTCGCGCCGGACCAGAAGCTTCCCGAGGCCAGTGCGGCAACCTGCAACGATTGGGTGAACCCGCAGGGCAGGAAAAAAGTCAGCGCGCCCAACGCAAAAGGCGCCAGCGGATGTTTATGTTCCGCCAGATCATGTATCCAATGAGACAAGGCTTTCGGCGGCTTTATGCCAAACGACCCCTTTGGAATCAGCTTCAAAATGCTCAATGCGATGTAAAGCATCACGAAAGCGACGACCATATTCATATAACCCGTCATCTGCGTATTCAGGGTTATTGTTTGGCCGATAAGTCCGACCACTCCTCCCAGGACAAAATAGGAAATGAGCCGGCCGATATTGAATTGCAAAAGCGGCTTGAACTTCTGCCACTTGGTCATTGACTCGTTTACTTCGTTATATTTGGCAGCCATAGCCAGAAGCAATCCGCCGGTGACAGCCAGACAGCTGGAAGCACCGGCGATTATTCCTATCAGGAAAATGCCCCCGAACGACAAAGCGCCGGTGGTCGCGGGCGCGAGCGAAACAAGATTGAACGCGCTGAGGATTTTATAGATCGCAAAAATAATCAGCAGGGATGCCCCGATTTCAAGCCATTTCCTGCGCGGTTCCTCGTCAAAAACCGTTGCGGGCGCAGCCTGATCTTTGACTTCCTCAATGCTGATGAAACGAAACCCTTCGTTCACGACCAGGCTCTCGATCGCCTGCCGATCTGGCGGTTCATGATAATGCAATTGCAAGACGTGTTCGCCGGTTGATTCCACCGAGGTGCTTCTGATGCCGTGAATTTTTTTAAGCTTGTGCCGGAATGCCATGTCGCTGCCGGACGGTATGCCGCCCACCCTCAGAAGCAATGTCCCCCGCTTCGGTGCAGCCGGCACATTCTGCGCCGGACAGGACTCCGCCGCATCCTCATCCCCGCCTGTTCCCGCCAGGCTGTATCCGGCGCCGCTTATTATTTTTTCGATCTCTTCCACGGAAGGCGGTGACTCGCTGTCGGCCACCAGCCTGGCGATGCCGGTCTTATGGTTTATCGAAACGTGTTTCAATCCTTTCACGGTTCGCAATTTGCGCTCGAGCAGTATCTCGCAGCTGCCGCAATGCATACCGTCGATCCGGATGGATGCATGAAGTTCATTTGAGTTGTTCATTGTGCAAAATAAAACAGGAAATAAAAAACAAACGCAACCTGAATCGCGTCATAATTTTTCAGAATGCTTTTATAATCTCAATACCGGACTTGAAAAACTGCCTGGCGGCGCCAGCCCGTTGAAAACACCAACCAGCGGACTGGACGCAAGCGCCAGAACTACCGGCGAAACCGAAATGGCCGGCAAAGAACCCGTCATCTGGGCTTTGTCATTGACGGATGTGATGCTTTCGGGCGCTGTCTTTTCAGTAAAACAGACACGGGTCGCGCATTCATTTTCAAATGCAATACTTGTTTTCTCGCTGCCCGTATTGCCGCACGCTCCGGCGGGAGAAACATGAGAAGCGGAGGCCTGGCAAACCAGTGGCGCTACGTCTTCCGGCATGGCGTATGACTGGGCATTGCTCATATTGCATAAACCAAAAAACATCGTGTTTAGGCCGAAAACTGTCAGGATAAAACGATGCAAAGCTGAAGCATTATACTCTGTCTTTGAGGTACGGTAAATGGTAAAAGTTGTCAAAGCCGGACTTCAAACTGCTTGAAATACTGTTCGAGCTTATCATCCTGAATCGCCATCCGGGGATCATCGAGAACGAATCTGACGATGCCGTTTTTGTCCAAGATCACATATGAATGTCCGGGCAGGGTTCCGCGGTGCATGGAAGACCTGGTATTTAGCATGCCGAACCGTGTGGATACGGTGCCGTCATCGAACAGTGCATTGACTTTTTTCATGTCATCCAGCTTTTCAGCCGCTAATTCCCAATCGCTTTTTTTGTCCACCACCACCGAAAAAGTCGCGATTTCATCATTATTGAATTTGGGATCGCCCAGCGAAACCATTTGATCCCAGCATGCCGGATAGCAACGCAGGCCTTCATTGAAAAAGAGCATCACGTTTTTGCCTTTCAGGTTTTCGTTCGAATAAACCCGGCCTGCGATATCCGAAAGCGAAAACAAGGGCGCAGGCTTGTCGAGAAGCTCTTCCAGGGAAGCGGGCGGCGTTTCAATATCGGTTTTTACAGAAGGGCCGCCGAACAGATTCACCAGGCCGACTGCGATGACGACCACGATTATGAAAATTATCCCGAAAAGCACCGTACCGACCATGAATGAAGCATTATCCTTCATGTTTTTTGGAAAAGAAAAAATTAATTCCAACGATGATAATCACTGCCGCCAGTATCGCGATGGGAAACCAGATCGGTTCCGGTCCTCCAGAGAGAAAGTTTCGAATGGATCTGATCAACTGCGCCGAAGCGATATTTACCCGAGTCTGGAATTCGGAATGCGACGACAATTTGTTCATGTAAGCAAGCGCAATGGTCATGACTCCCATCAATATGAAAATGACGCCCGAAAGGAATTCGGCGAAAGGTACGCTTATTTTTCTGGATCCGAGCGGGTAAACCACCGGTTTTCGGAACATCTGCCGGAATTTCGTGGTGAAATTCACCTTGTCCAGGAACAGGGACAGAAGGAACAGCGGCGCCACCATTCCGGAGACGTAACTGATTGTGTAAATGCTTCCCCAAAAAATCGAACCGGGCAACGCCGCCAGAGCCAGTACGCCGGCGAGCACCGGTGCGCAGCAAGTGGTCGCGATACCGGAAAGTATTCCCAAAAAATAAACCGATCCGGCGTTATGGCTTTTCAGCGCGGGATGAACCGGCATCGGCAAAGAAAAACGGAGGCCGGTAAGCAGGCTGAAGCCCAGCGTAATGAGAAAAATGCTGCCGACGGCGAGAATGATGTTGTGAAAGCGGTTAAACACCTGTCCCAGCGCGGCTATCCCTGCTCCGAGCGGGAAATATACGGTCAATACTCCAAGGAAAAAAATGAAAGTCATGAGAAAAACTTTTGACTTCGCCCGGAAGATCGATCCGAAATAAGACGGCAGCAATACCGTGATGCAACAAGGGGCGAAGAGAGCCGCCACCCCCGTGATAAATGCCGCAACGATTGATGTAACGATCAGTAATTGCATAAATGTCAGAGAAAAAAACCTATCGCCGCCTGTCTCCGCAGTGTTTCAGGCAAAAACCAAGCGCCAAACCGCCGATCATTCCCCAGACGGCGCTGGCCAGAGTTCCGACCAGCAAAGTCGTGAAATTGTTGCCGACGAAACCTGCGTCGAGCAGGAAAATGCGCAGCGAATTCCTATGAAGCTCCTGCAGCGCCGGATCACTCAACAGCTTCCCCCAGAAAAAACACAAAACAAAAGCCGCTGCTGATAAAAGAGCCAGTACTCTGGCCCAGATCGACGGAGAAATCTCGACTTGCATGGGATAAAGGGGAAGGAAATGAAGAAATCAGTGACATGACTTTTTTTCATGATTTTCTGTTCCATTGTTATCCTTTTTATGTCCGAAGCCCATCATCATGATATGCATCAAAGGACAAAGCAAAAACACAAGAAACGGGACGTACCCCAGCGCCGCTTTCCATTGGAAGATATATGCGGCAACGAAGAACAAGACGACACCTGTGACCAGCGCGACCAGCGCGCGTTTATTCTTGCAACAATCCATAATATTCAGGAATAAAGAAATAAAAGAAAATCAAAAGCCTCTTTCAGGCCTTCTTCAGCGATTCTGGCGCTTTCGTTGACACCCTCTCCCGGAAATCTTTCCAAAACGTTCGTCGGCAAAAGCACGGTCACAACTGTTTTTTTGTCCAGCTCCCTCAGTACGACATTGCACGGCATGACCAAAGCCGCATCGGCGTTCCCGGAAAGCGCCTGATATGCCAGCCGCGGGTTGCACGCACCGAGAATTTTATGGGGCGGATGACTCACGCCGAGTTTTTCTTTCAATTTCGACTGAATATCGATCTCACTGATAATCCCGAATTGCTGATCTGAAAGAGCTTCTTTCACTTTTTTTTCGGCCTCGGCCAGCGGAACCGGCAGCGTAACCGACAGCATGGGTTGGGTTGGCATGATTATGAGGGAAAAAAATAGACCCATACCTAGGGTATAGGTATATCACAATCTGTCAATACCAATTGGATCCACTATCGCCGTCTGGCCCGGGTGCAGGGAATCATTGGCTGCGATGTCGAGCAATTCGTACTCATAATTTAGAGAAAAACCTCATTTGCGGTGACGTAGGGGGGATTCTTGATTCTTTAAAAAAAGAGGCCTTTTCGACCTCTTCTTTTTTAAGTCGCAGCTTATTAGCAGCCGCAACCTTTTCCACCACCAAACATAGGAAATTTGGAAGGAATTAAAGAAGCGGATAAAAGGCTAACGCTTTACCGGAATAAATCAATTTATTTCAAAGGTTTTTTATGTGCTAAGAATCGGAAAAGGAAACCGAAGAACCTAAGGATGTAGAGACGCCCCGGCGGGGCGTCTCAACGAAAAATCTGTTTTTTCTCGGTTTCTTCTATGTCTTCTGCTTCTGCCCCATCGAATCCCGATGATATTTCCCGAATTCCGTGATCTTCCTTAGGAGATCGTTTTTCACCACCGGCCCGTCCGTGCAAATGCGGATCCCGAGCGGATCCACCGCGCAATTGCCGCAAAGCCCGAAACCACATTTCATATAGCGTTCAAGCGACAGTTGAGCCGGTATTTTCCGGTAATGCGACAACTCCGAAACGGCCAAAAGCATGCGCTCCGGGCCGCAGGCGAATACCCGATCAACCGCATCAGCGGTTGACCCCGTGCGAAGTCGAGGGGTCGACACCTCCGCCAGAAACTGTTGCAACAGTGTCACATTGAAACCTTTTAGTCCTGCGGACCCGTCGTCCGTGGAAACATGAACTTTTGTTTTTTGCAATTTTCCAAATTCATTTAAATACAGCAGATGTTTTTTGCTGCGCGCGCCGACGAATACGTCCAGTGCGCAACCGTCTTTCACCGCTTCTTTTGCCACGAAATACATCGGCGCCGCCCCGTAACCTCCGGCGACCAGAGCCAGTCGGTCTCCGGCCGACCATTCATAGAAAGTCCCAAACGGTCCCCTGATCCCGACCAGATCGCCTTTTTTGAATTCCGCCAGCTTCCGGGTCGTATCGCCTACTGCGAAAAAAGTCACCTGCAGTTTTTTCCCGTCATCAAGCGCGACGCTCATCGGCACTTCATCGACACCCGGAACCCACAGCATCACGAACTGCCCCGGCCTGGCGCCAAATGACACATCGAAAGTAATGGTCTTCACCATTTCCGTCTCCTGTTTGACTTTGGAAATCGGATAAGTTTTGGGAAGCCTGTTCTGTATGGGGATTTGTGACGACAAGATTAATAAAAGGTAATTATCAATTCTCAATTATCAATTCTCAATTTCTTGTGCGTTGATCCTACCAACTCCTCAATCTTCTTTACTCCCTCTTTCTCGCACCAGTCCTCCATTTCCTCCGTGACCAACCGGAAAACCTCACCGCCCCGGTAGGCGATGCCTGTTCCGATTCCGATCAGGCTGGCTCCGGCCATCATCATTTCCAATGCGTCTTCGCCGGTCAGCACTCCTCCCGTGCCGATTATCGGGAACTTTCCTTCGGTTGCGCGGTACACGTCGGAAATGCATTTCACGGCCAAAGGTTTGATCGCCGGTCCGGAAAGCCCGCCGACTTTGTTACTGAGAATCGGCATGCGGCTCCGAAGGTCAATCGCCATCCCCGGACCCACCGTGTTGATCACCGTGAAACCGTCGGCCCCGGCCGAAGCGCAGAAATCGGCGATCATCCCGATATTGTCCACGTTCGGCGAAAGCTTGATGAAAACCGGCGTTTTTCCGGAAACCGCTTTCACGGCTTTCGTCACGTCCGCAGCACTTGAAGCATCGCAAGCAAACGGCTTGCCGAACTCATCTTCGACATTCGGACAGCTGATGTTTACTTCCAGGAAATCAGGCTTCAAACGAGCGATTTCCGCAGCGGTCTTTGCGAAATTTGAGACCGTATCAGCTATCACATTGGCTATCAAAGGGACCGGATGGTCTTTCATGTAATCGCCGATTTCTTCGCGCGCTTTTTCGATCCCCGCATCAGGCACACCAACCGCATTGAGCGTCCAGTGCTCGGTCGAGATTATCACAGGATTCGGGTGACCCTTGTGTTCCTTTAGCCACAAAGACTTGGTCGTCACCGCTCCCGCTCCGCTCCTTGCCACTCGCCGCCAGCTGGAGGCCGTGATACCCCAGATACCCGAGGCAAGTACGGTCGGGTTTTTGAATTTCACCCCGAGGATGGTTTGGGAGAGGTTCATTTTGATTAACAGGATAACAGAGCGGAAAGAAAAGTGATATCGCGTGAATCCTAATTATTTCCGCAGCCGGGACATCGTGTCCCGGATCTTGCGGGCAATTCGTATTTTCCCAACTGCCGATAATCTTTTTAGACCTTCATCTTTTTTTTGCCAAACATGCCATTCCTGGAAATATATCCCGTTTGGTTCAAGAAATTTTGAGGCCCAGAACAACAATTGCATTTCAAATCTTTTTTCTCCTATCTCGTCAATCATGTGCCCC
This sequence comes from Candidatus Peribacteria bacterium RIFCSPHIGHO2_02_FULL_51_15, assembly GCA_001788965.1. Lineage (GTDB taxonomy): Bacteria > Patescibacteriota > Gracilibacteria > Peribacterales > Peribacteraceae > 2-02-FULL-51-10. Next base: position 57,230 of record MFXU01000047.1, read on the forward strand.
AAGGTTGGCGATTCCATCCCACCCCCTGCAAACGTAAGAGCATTATGATGAATAAAATCGAATTTTCTTCCGTTCAACACATCCAATGCATGCGGATTCGTTAAATCCGCCTGATAATTTTCAAAAGTCTCGTCGTCGTTTGGCGCTAAATCAATACCCGTTACTTTTACCCCAAAATCATGGAGGATCCGGCAAGCATGCGGCGCGAAACGATCCGGGCTTTTATTGCTCCCGCAACCGAGATCCAGCCAGCTTCTTTCGACGAGAAATCGCAGATCTTTACCAAAGAAACCGATTAATTTATCAATCGTTTTTTCTTTGTGATGCTCAGTTAAATCAAGAGTGCCGAGTGTTTCTATTTCAAGACTCATATTATGATTTTACGTATGTTTTAGTTTTTGGTCAAATTTTTGTCCAACTTCTAACCGGGACACGATGTCCCGGCTGCGGGAATTTATAATTGTCAATTGCCTGCCCCTCGAAGTCCAGTCCATTTCAAATGACTGGACGAAGTGGGGTTCATTGTCAATTTTGTACCGCCGCCCCCATAAACGCCGCGAACAAGGGATGGGGACGGTGTGGGCGGCTTTTGAATTCCGGGTGGAATTGGCTGCCCAACATGAAGGGATGATTTTTCAATTCGACGATTTCCATCAGTCCCGTTTCCGGCCATTCTCCCGAGAAAATCAGACCTTTGTCCTCCAGCTTTTTCTTTAGTGAATTGTTGAATTCGTAGCGGTGACGATGGCGTTCGGATATTTCCTCTACGCCACCTGTGGTGAGCGTGGTCAAACCATAAGCCTCGAAGGCCTTCGTACCCTTTTTCAATTTGCACTTGTAAGCCCCGAGCCGGAGTGTCCCGCCCTTGGCTCGGCCGGCGTTCTGACCCGGCAGGAAATGAACCACATATTTTGATTTCGGAAGTTTGCCGGCTTCGTCAAATTCTTCACTCGTAAGTTTCGGATCTTTCAGGCTGGCCCGGGCAAACTCGATGGTCAGGAGCTGGGCACCCAGACACAAACCGAGATACGGCACTTTTTTCGTCCGGGCATAATGCGCCGCGGCGATTTTCCCTTCGATGCCCCGCGTTCCAAATCCGCCGGGAACCACCAGACCTTTGCAACTCTGAAGTAATTTCCAAGTTTCGGCATCTTTGGCTTCCAGTTTCTCGGAATCGATCCAGACTATTTCCGCCTTGTGCCCCCGGTGCACTGCCGCTGTCTTTATGGCTTCTATCACGCTCAAATACGCATCTTCCAAATCCGTGTATTTCCCGACTAGCGCGATTTTCACCGGCTTGATCGCCTGCTCGTGCCTTTTCTGTCCCGCTACCCACTCGGACATGTCCGGCCGAAGCTCGCCCAGATCGAGCTTCTTTCCGATGATTTTGGCAATGTTGTATTTCTGGAAATTGAGCGGAACATCGTAAATGGAATTCACTGTCAGCGCCGGTATCACCGCCTCAGGTACTACATCGCAAAACCGGCTGATCTTCTGGAGCAGCTCTTTCTCAATGCGGTAATCCGCGCGAGCCAGTATCACATCGGGTTGCAACCCGTGGCGGCGGAGCTCGCCGACCGAGTGCTGGGTCGGTTTTGTTTTCAATTCTTTCGATCCCTTTAGATAAGGAAGCAGTGTGAGATGCACATGGAAGATTTTTGTCGGACCCAGCTCGGACTTTAGCTGCCTCACAGCTTCCAGATACGGCTGCCCCTCTATGTCACCCACCGTACCGCCGATTTCGATCATCATGATCTCCGCCTGGTTTTCCGCTGCGGCTTCGCGAATTCGCAGCTTGATGGCATTGGTTATGTGCGGAACGATCTGAATCGTCCCGCCCAAAAAATCCCCCCGGCGTTCTTTCATCAATACATCCTGATAAATCTGGCCGGTGGTCACGGTCGAGTGTTTGCTCATCGGCTCGTCGATGAACCGCTCATAGTGTCCCAGGTCCAGATCCGTCTCCGCTCCGTCGTCGGTGACGAATACTTCGCCGTGCTGGAACGGGCTCATGGTTCCGGGATCGACGTTCAGATAAGGATCCAGTTTCTGAACGAATACCTTGAAGCCGCAGGCTTTCATTATCGCGCCGATGGATGATATCGCGATCCCCTTCCCGAGTGATGAGCACACGCCGCCGGTCACGATGATGTATCTCGTTTCTATCGGCTCGGTTTTTTTTGCACTGGGTGAAATCATAAAAAAAATGGGCAATCCCGGGTAAACAGGGGGAAGCGCCCGCCGAGTATTTTACTCGCAGTTTAGTGAGGCGCAAGCTTTGAAAACATGCAAAGACAAGAAAATGATTGTTAATAATGTAAAAATCATTAAACTTCGTCCGATCTTTTCTATCTATTGGAACGGAGAAGATCGCAAGAGGGCGGCCTCTCCCTTCACTTCCGGCAATTATTGCCATTCTATGGAGTTATCAGGTGAAGGGAGAGTGTCCGCTCTCTTTTTTTAAAGCTGAAGCAAACACACGCCTTCGCTTACGAACAATTTAGCAATTTAACAATTTTGCAATATTATCAGAGCAACAATAAACAGCGCTAAACCAGGGCTTATTAAATTATTTCACCATCGACTTGACCTTCTTCACTGCGGATTTTCCGGCCTTCTTGGCGCTGTTCGAAACATTTTTCGCCTGCATTCCAACGAACTTGGTCAGCTCTTTCTTCGCGCTGTCGTAGTATTTTCTGGCGTATTTCTTGCCTTCATTGATCTTTTCCTCGAAGTGATGGTCCTTGGCGATTTTTTGGACTTCCCTGGCAACAGTCTGGCCGTCGACCGCCAGATGCTTACCCAGAACCTTTGCAGCAGCCGCCGCATCCTTTGTATTCATCAGCTCTTTTCGTAGTTTTCCGTTTGAGAATATGTAACCGGCCATCGCGCCGCCGAGAGTGCCGAGAAGGAATGATAGTTTTTTCATATTTATGATTGGAAAAGTGTTTCAGATCTTAACATTAATAAAATATGTTTGTCACGCATCGCCGATTCCCGATATCTCGTCCAATGCCGAATGAAGGGAACTTTTTTTCGCCCGGCCTTCGCGTTTGAAATTCGCGAACCGGTGCGCTTCATCCCGTACCCGTTGCAAAAGGAACCGCGCCGCTGAATCCTGCGGCACTTTCAGAGGACCATAAGAATATTCAGCGCTCGTTACTTTCCTCCCCTCCCCCCTCGGGGGAGGGGCCGGGGGTGAGGGCGGAACGAAAATCTCCTCCTCGCGTTTTGCCAGTCCGATGGCCGGGATATCGAGCTTGAATTCTTTCAGCACCGCGGTCGCGGCGTTTAGCTGGCCTTTCCCCCCGTCGATCAATATCAGATCCGGTTTCTCCGAAAAAGAATCATCTGTCTTCTGCTGCGCGACAATATAAACCAGGATCATCCCGGCAGGTCTTCCCGGATGAGCCTTTGCCCAGATATCAAGCTTTTTTTGAAGCACTGGCAACGGTGTCCGGACAGGCTGGAATCCAAGCTCCATGTAATATTCAAGCAGCGCTTCATCGGAAATATGCACATAAATCTTTCCTTTGGTGAATCTTCGCAGCAACGTTCTTATCAGAGTGTGACCGAGCTTTCCTCCCCGCCAGTCTTTTTTAATCCAAAGCGAACGGATTGTCTGTACCTTGCCGGGATACTGAAAGAGGCGACAAAAACCCACTATTTCTTTGTCGTGTCTGGCCACAATATAATTCCGATAGTCGATGACATCCGTTCCGATTTCATCGGAATGCGCCTTACTTGTTTTTTCAATCACTTTTTGTTCCGCTTTGCGAGCCTTCCCAAATTCGATCCCTCTTTCTTCCCAACTTTTTTTCGAGTCTCCAAAATCTTCGGTCAAATACTTAAGTCTCCGCCTCAGCACCTCGGCCAGAGACCGGTAATCGTCGACCTTCCCCTCGACCGAGCGGATGTTGAAGCTCCGGTAATGTTCGCGCTTCGGTTTTCCGTTCAAAAAGACTACCATGGAGCCAACAGTGTGGATGCCGGAAAGATGCGATATGTCGTATCCCTCGATCCGCTTCGGCAGGTCAGGGAGCTTCAGCAGGTTCTGAAGCTCTTTTAGCGCTTCTTCCGTCCGCCTGGTTTCCGCCTCCCATTTAGCCTCCGACTGCATGGCTTTCGATTCCGCGTTCTTCTCGGCCAGGAGCAGAAGCTTTGATTTTTTCCCTCGTTCGGGCACGTGCAGCTTCACCCGTTTTCCCCGGATATCGCTTAGCCATTTTTCCACTGCGCCACGGTCTGCTGGCACTTCCCCCACTACGACAGTTTCAGGCAGGTCATCGGTAGAACTGTAATAAAGAGGAATAAATTGCCCGAGGATTTCGCTCAAATTTTCGGCAACGCCTTGAAGCGCGAAGCTCTCTTCGGCGATCAGTCGGCCCTCCCGCTCGCGAAGCAAGACAACGAAAGAGCGACCGGACAGAAGCGAGACGCCGATCGTATCCGTATTCGCTCCGGAAGTATCGGAAATAAGTTGCCGCTCCTGGGTCCTCTTCAATCGCTCCAATTGATCCCGAAATTTGGCCGCCCGTTCAAACTTCTTTTCGCGCGCGGCATCCTGCATCCGCGCAGAAAGGATCTGCTCGGCCTGCTGGTATTTGCCCTGAAAAAAAGCGACCACTCCATCGATGGCCTGGAGCCGGTATTGTTCGGGCGTCACGATGCCGATACACGGCGCTAAGCACTGCTTGATGTGGTAATCGACGCAGGGCGTCGGCCGGTCGCGGTCGCGGCATACTACTTCGAGCGGCAAGGATGACACGCTTGATGCCTTTGAAAAGCTTTGAGCTTTGAGCTTTGAGCTTTGAGAATCACCTTTCATAGCTCTCCGCTCATCGCTCATAGCTAATTCTATGCCCATCCTGCAATTCCGGAATGGAAACAATGAACGGAGAAACGCCAGAGTCTCCTTTAGCTCATAGGCGCTGGTTTTCGGACCGAAATAAAGAGCTGAACTTGCCCCGCGAGGTCTGCCTGAAGCGGACGAAGCGGGGTCATCTTCCAGCCTTCGTACAATATCTATCCGCGGGAAAGTGTCATTCATTGTGATTTTCAGATACACGTAATTTTTGTCGTCCTTCATCAGTATGTTGAATTTCGGTTTAAGTTCTTTTATCAGGTTCGTTTCCAGCATCAGCGCCTCCAGCTCATTATTCACGATGGTTACGTCGAAGTCGTGTATCTGCCGGACCATTATCCCGGTCCAGGCGGAGTGTTTTTTCGCCGCCTGCACGTAGTGCTTCATCCGCTTCTTCAGATTCTTGGCTTTCCCCACATAAAGGACATGCCCGTCCTTGTCGAGCCAGCGGTAAACGCCGGGTGAATCCGGGGCCTTCGCCACACGTTTCCTGAGCCGGTCAAGGTTTGAAGTTTCCACGGTACAATGTTTACCTCATTCTCCATGTCGGGGTAACAAATTGACAATTGAAAATTGACAATTGACAATTGCCCGGACGTGACCTGATTTTAAAATTTTTTTCAATTCTCAATTCTCAATTGTCAATTTCTGCCTCCGCCATCGTGCTGAATTATCGCTCGCCGCGCGACACCGTCCGGTGCATCCGTTCATTGAAGAAACAAACCGTCATCCGCGAGATGGAAATACTCCTGGTCGACAACAAGTCGGATGATGAATCCATCGGTTTTTTTCGGGCACAATTTGATAATGACCCGCAAGTCCGCATCATCGAGAATCGCCAAAATTTCGGCTTCGCTCTGGGAAACAATCTGGCTGCCATCAATGTAAAAGGAGAATTTTTATTGATCATGAATCCAGACAACATCCTGCCACCCGATGCGCTGGAAAAAATGGTGAAAGTTCTGAAATCCCGTCCCGATATCGGCATCGTCGGTCCGGGACTGATCTATCCCGACGGCACACTCAGGCCGTCCGCGCGCCGTTTTCCATCCATGATGGATCTGATAAATAAACGGCTTTTCCCGGCCAAATGGCAAAAAAATTACGTCTATGAAATGAACAAATTCGCCAAAGAAGAAGTGGTCACAGTCGATTGGCTGGTGGGAGCCTGCCTGATGCTCCGGACGAGACTTTTCCGCGATCTCGGAGGATTTGATGAACGGTATTTTTTGTTTTTCGAGGACATCGATCTCTGCCGCCGGATAAAAAACCTGGGGCTTGAAGTCGCGTATCTGCCGCAAATAAAAGTATCCGATCGAAAAGCCCGGCTCAGCGGTTCAAATTTGCTCTCGTTAATCACAAAAAAAACCACGAGGATTCATCTGACGAGCGCGGTGAAGTATTTTTGGAAGTGGCGGACTGGCAATTAGCAATTGGCTATTGGCTTCTTGCTAATTGCTAACTGCCAATTGGCTGGCAGCCCGACCTTGACCACGCCGGCCTTTGTTACTAAAGTACCCCAGCTATGAAGGAAAAGCTTTCACTCAACGTGAGCGCCAGAACCGGTGCGGAGAATGTGAAAAAAATCCGCCGCCTAGGGGAGGTCCCTGGGATCATTTACGGCAACAAGCTGAAAAACAAGACGATCAAATGCCCGGCGAAGGCTTTGCACAACACCTATGTAAAAGCCGGAGAGAACCAGTTGGTTACCATCGAAATAGAAGATGAAAAAATCCCCTGCCTGATCCATGCCGTCAGCTTTGAACCTGTGACCGGTTCGTATGATCATGTTGATTTTTACGCGGTCGATATGACCAAGAAAGTGACGACTCACGTCCCGGTCCTGGTCGTTGGCGAATCGCCGGCGGTGAAGACCCTCGGCGGAGTACTAGTTACGGTATTGGACGAGCTGGAAGTGAGCTGTCTACCGACTGAAATACCGGAAAGTTTCACGGTGAATATCTCCACTCTCGAAAATTTCCATGACGCCATCACCGTCGCCCAAATAAAAGTCTCCGACGGCGTGACGATAAAAAACTCATTTGAAAAAGTTATCGTCACAGTGCAGGAACCGCGCAAGGAAGAAGTAGTCGCGGCTCCCGTGCCGGCCGAAGGCGCCGTCCCGGCCGAAGGCGAAGCTGCCGCTACAGGCGCGGAAGGCGCTGCTGCCGCACCAGCCGCCGCCGGTACTCCGGCCAAGACAGAAGAAAAAGCCCCGGGAAAAGAAAAAAAGAAATAAACCTTGCCGGATATTCAGCGATTAGTGGTGTTTAAAACGCGAAGTGGTATCAATTATCAATTCTTAATTTTTTATAATCTACTCATTCCCCTTCAATTTCCTTCGTATCGCCCTCATCTTCGTCCTTCCCGTGTGCATTTCCTTGTACCACTTTATCTGTTCCTCCAGCTTTCCGACGCAGCTGTCCAGAGCGTCCAGCACGTCCGGCTTGCGCGATTCGGCCCGCAGGACTTTTTTCGGAAGAGACACAGTGACGACAACCTTAATCTGGTCAAACGCTTTCTTCGTATCCCGCCTGAAAGCTTCGACTTTTATGGATGAACTTTCGTCCTTCAGAAAACGGCAGTACGTGGCCAAACGTCCGACTTTCCTGGCGAGGAGAATCAGTTCCTCGTCGTTGTACGCAACACCCTTCTCGAAGTGCTCGACATGCATGTGATTGATGAAAAATTACATAAATACTAGCACAATCAATCAATTTTCATCGGGATAATCGGCATTTTGAAATGCCAAATTTAAAAATTGATTTTGCTTTAATAAAACTCCCAATTCGCATGATTTTATGACTGAAATCACGAATCGGCTGAAGCCATAGATATTTTCCAGAGGATTGGTATTTCTTGGAAGTTCCAGACGAAGTTTGTCGGTTCTTTGCTCGAACTGACACGCATGATCGCAGAAGTCTTACTGGCGCCAATCTCCATTATCGATGTGCTGAACCTTAGTTCCAGAACCATCAGAAGAGCCCTCGAAAGAGCTGGGCCGCCTCAATTGGCTCTACTTTAACGGGACACTAGTGAATGATTCAACACCTTCGCATCATCCATATCATGAAGTTTAAATATGTTGTACGAGAGTCTCCTGGATTTGCCCAAAGGAAGAGAATTCGCCATCTACTAGAAACTTCTCAGTAGTGCCGTCGGGATTGTAGCATCTGCGCAGTGTAGCCCAGAATCCCGTATTTTCGTTCGGCAGCTGTCGACAATGAACTGTTAAGATATCGTTACTGCCGTCAGCATTTTTGCGTGATGCATTTATCATGAGTGGTTCATTATCATCACTTCGAAAGGGCTCAAAATAGCTCTCATCTACTTGATACCCATTGCGTGTTAGCTCAGCCAAGAAAGATGCCTTTCCTCCCTTTTCGAATAAATCATGTATCCTCGTAATAAATTCGGCACTGGGTTTTAGAGCATTGTCCAAACCTAAACTTCCATCCGGATTCTTCACTAACGGCACTTTTTGTTTCGCATCCCCTTCTGTAAGTGCTAATGCAATCATATTATCAATATATATAATATAGTTGAATTTGTCAAGTTGTGGGCTTGACTGAAATCACGAATTGGCTGATCAGTGTTTCTTTCCTCGAGTCACCGCGGCTTGGAAAGCCGCTGCTAAAGTGTTTTGTTTCTAATTAACAAAATCTTCTTTCACATCACAGCGGCCGACCCCGGCCGCGGTGATGTGATAATTCTTACATCTTTGGAAAAAAATCTACAAATTCGTGATTTCATTCTTGTAATGGTAACTGCTCACTGACCTTGTAGGAGGTGTCGCTAAACTTGTCGCCTCATCCCCGGCCCCTCTCCCGCTGCGGCTAGGGAGAGGGGAGCTTCGCTTCACCTCCGAATGAAGTGTGATACGGATTCCTCTCTCCCCCATCGGGAGAGAGGTGGCGTCGCAGCGCCGGAGTGAGGGCAAATGGCCGCAAGGTCAGTGAGCAGTTACGCGTGAATCCCTTCCTCAAATACAAAATTTAATGTATAATACTTAGAAAAACAAAAATCCTATGGATGCAGTTTCCCTAACTCAAAAAATTCAGGCCAGCCGGCTTCTGACCGATGTCGAAAAAAATTATTGGTCCGGTAACCTCCCGCATATGAATGAAGGGCAGATCGCGAAGCTGGTTTCGATACTCGCCGAAGCGGAAAACCTCTCGTGGAACGAAGGAATGCAGGACTACCTGGCCATCGCAAACAAAAATCAGGCGGCTCCCGTCTGACATATTTCCCCAAACTTTTATGCAAGGCTCAGCATCCGGAGGTCCGTCGGAAAACCGGGACGCGCAGAAACCGGCACCGAAGACCGGCGAGCAGCTGGATAATTCCCGCACCGAAGTAACTACGGACTTGTTACTTGAACAAGTTCGTAACCAAAAATTTGAAGAAGCTTTGTATACTCTTACAAACTTGGTGATCGGCCCAAAAGCCAAGGAAACTTTTAACAGCGTCTTACAAAAGCTGGGGAACAAAATTACCAGACCAGACGCGGAAAAGATGGCGGCATTAGCCTCTCAAAAAGAAGAAAGGGATCCGACTGTAAGACGTATTCTGGCCAGCCTGGCAAATCTTTCAACGGAAGTCGGTGGGGCTGTCGTGGATCAAATCAATCCTTTTACGCGAAACATTACTACTTTTGTAAATGTATTTTCTGAACGCATCAAACCCTATGCGGAACAAGTAGCAGGCAAATTTGGTTTTGCCGGAGGTGCCGAGGGCGCGCTCCAGTTCATCAAAGATTTCATTTTCAGCCGGATTGCAGACGTCCTAGAAAAAACTGCGATGTCTTTCAAAAATATTCCGAAAGCAAATTCAATTTTTGAAACAGCGTTCCAGCTGCGTAGATTATCAATGCCGGAAAAGACTGATGAAGATAAAATATTAAAGAAAAAATACTCGGATGCTTGTGTAGCTTGGCTTAAGAGTACGAAAACGACACCACCTCCGACACCGGATTCAGTAAGCGCTCAAATTGCTCAAGCCCAGAACAAACCGGCAGAGACGAAACCCGCCGAAGCTGTTGCAGAAAAAGTGGAAGGCTCCAAAGCCGTCGAACTTGTTGACGGGAAAAAAGTGACTTTCACGAATGTAAACCGCGAAACAAAAGTCGAAGTGGGAGGTTTGACCCGCAAGGTGAAAATAGCAGGTGAATCTGTACCTGAAGCAGCTGTTATCAAGCCCGCCGGCGTCGAAAAGGGAATCGTGGAATTCCGAATGCCGAATAAAAATGTAAAGGTCGATTTGATCGCTCTTCATCAGGCGGTTAAAGAGGACAAAAAACAATTGGATGCCGTCGACGGAACCACAAAAATAAATCTCGAACCCGTATAAATGGGAATCACTCCCGAAACACCGGCTCCGCGCCCGAACCTCGCAAATCAGGCTCCTGAGCCTGAGCTCCAGGCCTGGTCCGACCTGATCAAAAACAAGGATTATGAGAGTCTGAAAGCGGTAATCCAGGGCTCGACATTGGAAAAGCTGGAGACACTCGCCGGGCTGGTGCTGGAAAGTGACCGGGCAAATCCGGACGAGATGATCGTCTCATCCTTCAGGGAAAAAATCGATGAACTTAAAAGAAACAAAACCATCGATGAAAATCTGGAGCTGTTGAAAGGAAAACTGCATGTGGTCTCCCTGCTCGGTATCACCGGACGGAGAAATACCAAAGAAAGCGGAATTTTGGAAAATTGGATCGCCAGTCCGCTTCGTAATATTTCCTGGTTCAAGGATTTGAAAGGAACCGACATCGAACGAACTTTGTATTCCCTGGCCGCGAACTATATTCCCTCATTTTTCGGCATGAATTTCATACCGAAATACGCCGAGCGAAAAATCGCCGAAATAGACATCCGTGAAACGATAGGCCGTGTGCAATTGCTTTCCGGCGAAACAATCGTCTTCAACGGAATCTCCAAAGAAGATTTCGATCAGTGGAATTCATTTGCCGCTCAGAACAAGGACAAAACCATCGCATCGCTCACGGAATATTTCATAAACAGCGTACGCCGTGAGCATCGCCTTTTGGGTAAGCCGACCGGCCTCGTAATCGAGGTGACTTTATCGAACATACTGAACCCCGAAGGCCGGAAAAAGGCGGAGGAAGGCCTGGCTGAAACGGAAAAAAAGCGCAGATACGCCGAGCAGTGGAAGCCGGCGGAAATAGGCGCGATGAATTTCGGCGAACCGGTGTCGGCCGCAAAGAACGGCGAAAAATGGGAAATTACGGTTCCGGAAAAACAGCTGAGTGACAAAGGCGGACCCCGGGACGAGGCCGCAAAAACACTGAAAGAAGCGATCATAATCCTGAAATCGGCCAGGGAAATAAAAATCGTTTCGGATGAAAACAAGCTGATATTCAATTTTAAGAAAAAAAGCGCATCCATCCCGGCCGGAACGGAACTGGACGAAAGTTTTAACGAGATTTTCAGTGCCGTCCACAACGGTAAAATCAGGACTCTGATCCTGGATGATAATATGCGTGCCAGGCCGTTTACCGCCCAATGGCTGGGTGACGGAAAATTCGCAATGAGCGTAAGCCCGGTATGGAAAGCGGCAATAAACTCCCTGAGCAATCTGGATCTGGAATCAGCGGAAATCGGAAACAAATTTATTTTTACCGGAAACGCCTGGCAGGCCCAGAAAGAACCAATGCCAACCCGTCCTAACCCATCCTATGCAAGCCAGCCCTGAAGTAGCACCGAGCTCTCCGAATGAAACTCCTTACCTGCCCCGGGAAAATGTAACGGAGCGAACAAAAACTCTTTTGGATCAGGCCAGAAATGAGCTCCAGGTTGAAGCCGATAAACCGGTCCCCGGTTATGCCAGTTACGCTCTTGAGAGGCTCGGGAAAGCCAATCCTGACAAACCGGATGAAATAATCGCCGCGGTGAAAGAGATCGAATCAGGTAAGGGCGTGGCTGAGTTGACGCAGTCGGTACAGGAGAAACTGGCGGCTCTCCGGCACGATCTGGAAGGACATATCGGGCACTACACGTCCGTCGCGGAAACCGGCGTCGGCAAGGGGCTAGGCTGGCTTAAAGAAAATACAATCGACCGCCTGCCGGCCTGGGCCAGTGGCCCGCTGATGCTGGGTGGAGCCGGGCTTGTAATATTCAAGGGACTCAAAGGAATAAAAACCGGCATTACAGAAGGTTGGAAGTGGCTGGTCAAAGGACTTAAACGACTGGCAAAGATCGTTTTGGTTGCCGGTATCGGCGCCGGTATAACCTATGGCGTTGTGAAAAGTCAGGAGAAGAAAGAATAAATTGCTAAATGGTTAAATTGCTAAATTGTCAGCATGCAAAAACCGGGAGCGGCCTTTCTGGCCGCGCAGGCAGAAAGCCTGCTCCCAGATTTAAACAATTTAACAATTTAGCAATTTAACAATTTTCAAGCGTTAAAGCGTTAGCAGCCTGAATCCAGAAAGCTACAATGGCAGGGTGTTGTTGTCCTATTCGCAGCTTCAGACATATCGTCGCTGCCCGAAGCAGTATGAATACGCTTTCGTGAAAAAAAATCCGCGTCAGATCTCACCCGGCGAAAGCTTCGGTAGTAGCATCCACAATACTTTAAAAAAATTCGGTGAACTGGAGCTTACTGAAAAGAAAAAAAATCCGCCGTCCCGGGAACAGCTCTCGTTGCTTTCGGAGAACCAGACATTTTCCCCTGAACAAGCCATAAACCTGACCACCCTGATCACTCTCTGGCGGGAATGTTTTATCGCCGCGGGCTACGTATCGAGAGCAGAAACAGATGCTAGGCTGATGCAGGGCGAAGCCATGCTTCGTTTGTTTTTCGACTGGTGGTCGGAGGAGGAACGGACAGTCATCGGCATCGAAACCGGTTTCAAACTGAGTATCCCCGGGGTAGCCGGAGAGCTCACTCTTTCCGGCCGCATCGACCGGACCGAGCGGACGAAAACCGGCATACGGATAATCGATTACAAGACTACACCGCCCGTCACCCAGCCTCAGGCGGACGCCGATCTGCAGCTGTCGCTGTATGCCATGGCCGCGCAGGAAAAATGGGGTGAGGCTCCGACGGAACTGATACTACTTTTTATAAACGAAGAAGGCGTCACCGAGCGCAAAACACAGCGAAACACCGGTCAGAGAAAAGACGCACTGGCCGCCATCAGGAATATCCATGAACACATTTCGAGCCGAGACTTCCGCCCGGTCCCAAGCGTAAACACCTGCCGCGGCTGCCCGTATAAATTTATCTGTGGGGCGAGGGCGGTTTAGGGTTTGGGTTAGGGTTTGGGTTGGTAACCCTTAACCCCAGCCCTAACCCTTCGGGAGATGTTTCCTCGCACTGTAATTTTCCTGATCTCTCAAGCTGTTCGCCGCGTCTTTGAGCTCCGGCTTGAACCGGATAAGCAGCTTCAGCGCAGGTTCTTTAATAAAAATCCCTTCCACCGCTGCGATTATTTTCCGCGTCGCGGATGGAATATGTTCCCGGAGTATCGACAGAAATTTCGGCGGCGCCGAGATATAAACTTCTTTGATCCCCTGCTCCGAAATAATTTTCGTAAGCCTCTTTGAAACCATGTTCGCGAAATTCCGCAGCCGGTTTTTCTCCGCCGGATTCAGATCTCCCACTCCGCTGACCATTCCGCCTTTTCCCATCGCTGCCGGCGCCTGTAGCCGCCCCTGACTGTCCGAAAACTTTTCTTCCTTGCTCTCCACTGTCTCCTTTTCCATTATCAATCTCCCGCCGGCATTCATAAACCGGCACTTGTGCGAGTCGCAGACAACAAGCAAAGTCGGGTTCTCAATATCCGGCATCGCATCCGGCAGGCGAACAGGTTTTGGCATAATCTTGGATACGGGAAAAGCGTGGGATAACCTTAAGCATTTTGATTAAAATAGACAATTGACAATTGACCCCGCCCGTCCGGTCCGAATAAATTTGACTGGACTTCGGAGGACAAGCAATTGACAATTGATATAAGGAATAACCCAACAATTGTTCATTGTTAATCCGCGCATAGCGCGCCCGTGGCCTCATCGTCTAGTGGTTAGGACACAAGGTTCTCATCCTTGAAACCGGGGTTCGATTCCCCGTGGGGCTGCCACTCGATTCGCCTCGTTCACTTCGTTCACGAGGCTCACTCTCAGCTTCGGAGGACAGGCGTGATGGCTGCAGCGGCTGAAATTTGTGGGGCACCAGCCGCCGCAGCTCCGCTCGCCGGCCATAGCCCTGGCGACGGCTGGACGAAGACTGGCCGTTTCGGAAAACCGCCAAAGAACCCGGAAAACGATCGGCTCGAACGTCCTTCAATCTGCTAAACGCAAACTTTTTCTGTGAGCTCATGTCGAGACTTTAACACGAAGGATAGAGTGTACAAATGTACACCACAATAATTACTCTTTCTGCGCATCATCAATTCTTTGGAGAAGGGATATATATGCATTATTCTTCGCAAGTCTTAAACCCCATTCGATATGTACGACAATACAGTCGCACAGAAAATTGCCCAGCAATACCGGCAGAAACCGCTCACGGATTTTGCAAATTTCAACCCACGCACTGACCCACATGTACTTAATCTAGTAACTATTCCCGAAGCATCAAAGTGGGCATCAGAACTTCTCAAAAAAGCAGTTTTTCCTACAAATATTTCTTATCTTGTCCAATATGGAAAAGTAAAAAAACATGGAGAAAACGGCTCAACCATGGTTGATTTGAATGATTTAAAAAAATACTACGATTCATATAATGGCAAGCGCGAAGTAAGTTGGAAAAAAAATCTAGGCAATGATTTAAACTGGACACTTTCTTTTGACAATTTACGCGAAAAAGACACCACGAAGCATATCCATCGACTCCACCCATACAAAGGCAAATATATTCCACAACTTGTTGAATATTTTATAGATAGTTCAAAAAATGTTAAAATAAAGCTATGCGTAATGTAGCAACAAAAATACTGCTTGGCGATTCGCGTGAGGTGCTTAAAAAAATTGACGACAATTTGATTGATTTGATTGTTACTTCACCACCTTATGCAGACAGAAGAAAAAATACCTATGGTGGTATTGGCACTGAAGAATATGTTGAGTGGTTTTTACCCATCAGCGAGCAACTATTACGCGTGTTAAAACCAACTGGCACCTTTATTCTAAACATTAAAGAAAAAG
>MFXU01000048.1 GCA_001788965.1 Candidatus Peribacteria bacterium RIFCSPHIGHO2_02_FULL_51_15
ATACATATTCCGGCCGGTGTACGCGGAAAAAAGCGTCGACTGCCGACCGGTCCCGGAGGTCGAGCTCGCTCCTCGGTTTGGTGATCAGATTTTTAAACCCCCGCGCGGTGAGCATCCGCACTATGGCAGACCCGACCAGCCCGCGGTGCCCGGCAACGTAAATGGAGGACGTTTGCTCCATGAGCAAAGCATACCGGATTAAGGAGAATTATGAGGAATTTAAAAAAATATTTTATTTGATCTAGGCCAGGCGTTCGCGCCTGGCATCAGGTTGGGCGTTCTCGCCCGACCTGAAAATCGGTTCGGTCAGCCTCGGAAGCCTTCTGGTTTACGGCCTTTAATCAACAGCGACCCCCCTATCTCTTTTATTCCGGGAATTTTCTCCAACACCAAGGACATTTTCTCAACTGGACCCGCCATAAATCCCGGTATCAATGGATGCAAAAAATCGAATGGCAAAGCACTTGCTTCTGTAAAACCGGAATCCCCCAAAAGTTTCACGATTGTCCGGCGGAAAAAAGCCGTCTCATGCGGCGAGTCTCCGAGCAAACGTTTGAGCCAGGGAAGGTTTTTTTGGAGGAAGATCTGGGGATTGACCATGTTCGGTTCCGTGAAACAGATGACGCCGCCGGGCTTCAAAACGCGGTGCATTGCCCTCAGTGCGGCCGGCACGTCGAAGTGATGGAGAACCGCATTACCGATTACGCAGTCCATCGAATCATCCGGAATTCCTTCAAGCGTCTCGGCCGGTGTCAGCAAAAAATTTACTTTTGGTGATCTTTTTTTCGCCAAGTCCAGGAGCTCTTCGGACAAGTCGACAGCCGTCAGGTCCGCACCGCTCGCGGCATACAGCTCCGTGTAGTTACCGGAGCCGCAGCCGAGCTCCAGGACTTTTAGTCCCGATCGAAGCCCACAGGCCTCGATCAGCATTTTGGCCCGTCTTTTGATTCTCAATTTTCCGGATTTTGATTCCTGTCCCCAATATTTTTCCGGTTCCGCTTTCAGGAAACGCCCGTGTGCCCGTTCGGTTTCATGCCTGTCGTCTAAGGTAATCTGTGACACAGGTTAGATAATAGCATGAGAAAATAAGAGTTTACGCGCCTCGGAGAGGCGCTCCTCTAAGAGTAAGATTTTGATAGAAAAAAAATGATAGGAGCGGGTCTCCGACCCGCGTTGGTGGGAATTGTCAATTCTCAATTGTCAATTCTCAATTTCTCTTCCGTTACAATTATTTTGATGACCAACATCGTAAGAATCCCCTCAATGCCCCAAACCCGAACCCCAGCCCAAACCCTCGTCGTCGCCTACACCCTCCTCCTCGGACTGCTCTTTTTCCTCTGGCCGGTGGCGCTCGGCATACATCCGGTTTTTGTGCAGCTGATCTGGATCGCCATAACTCTACCACTGATCATTGTCAGCAGTCTGATGTTGGAAAAATCTTTGGCTGGCGTGCACATAAAGTTACCGGAAATAAAAAAAACCCCCTGGACCATTATTGTCATAATTCTCCTCGCTATCTCGATACCTCTTTTTACCGTCCCCTATCACACATTTTCGGATGAAATAAACCTGGCGCTCCCGGCGCTGACTTTTTTGTCGCATGTCGCCCGATTTATAACTTGGCCGATTGTCTTGATCGTTTTTTTCCTGTCGTGCTTCGCTTTCTTGTGCCTGATCCGGAAACTTCCGGTTAAATTCTCAAGATATGCGCTTCTGCCGCTGGCGCTTGCCGCCTGTCTCACGGCTGCGCTGGGACCCGTGACCGCGCTCGCGATCCGTTATCCGCCGCTTATTCATCTGGTCCAAAGCACTGCAACCGTTTTGGTTTTAGGCGATATCCGCCTGCTCAGAGCCGGCACTCTGATCTGGACGCTTATATTATTTCTCGCCGTTTTCCACTTTCTTCCGTATTGGAACCGGCTTGCCCGGATCGGTACGATGTTTGCTTTCATTCTGTCTCCTTTGGGTTGGTTTTATCACACCTCCCTCTACCAGGCTGCGGCCGAGATGACGATGGGCTTTCTGGCAACGATCGTTTTGGCAGAGATAATTTCGAAACCGAAAACCCGCGCGGCTCCGGGGCTCGCCGGAGTAATCTTCGCACTCTGGATACTGGAACGACCGACTTCCATAGTCGCCCTTGTTACAGCTTGTGTGCTTCTTTTCCTGCTAAATAAACGGCGTGAAGCCTGGCAAATCGGATCTGTCGCCGCACCTGTCGCAGTCGCCTGGGCGGCTCTGTATCCCTTTTACGGTTACGATTTCCTGCTTCAAAAAGGGAATATTTTCCCGG
Organism: Candidatus Peribacteria bacterium RIFCSPHIGHO2_02_FULL_51_15; assembly: GCA_001788965.1. GTDB lineage: Bacteria > Patescibacteriota > Gracilibacteria > Peribacterales > Peribacteraceae > 2-02-FULL-51-10. Next base: position 2,294 of record MFXU01000048.1, read on the forward strand.
CAGCAAGTCAGCATGAAATATTCAAACCTCTTTCGATATTTTTTATTTCTTTACCTCAAATAGTCGGCGCAATCCCTCTCGTAATCCTGATTTTGGGATCACTCGTTTTGTATATTTTCGGAGAACGACGTGAAAAAATATTTTTGTCGGCCGCCTGGGTGATCACGCTTTCCGTCACATTGGCCCAGCAGATGATCCTCCCGCCCGAGCTTTTCGGCTACGCGCGGTATGCGGTGCTTTTGATGCTGCCGCTTGCGATAGTCACCGGTTCTTTCCTTTCCGGAAATATACGTATCGGTTCCTGGTCGAAGCCGCTTGGGATAATTTTTGTAATCCTCTTCATCGTCTCCACTCCGTTCGATGTCGTGACCTTCATGCAAAATAACCGCATAAATCCCGGTGCCTCCGTTTACCGCACCACATCCACCGCCGACATCGCCCAGCCGATCCAGAGTGTTGCCGAAAAAATCCTTAAGGAAAACCCCGGCGCCGTGGTACTCGCTCCGGATTTGAGCTTCCTGGATCTCTTCATCCCGGCCGGAATAATTTCCCCGGCTCAGCGCAGCAGGATAATCAATCGCAGCCGCATCTGGACCCCCGAAGATCCCACCCGCCCGGTCATGATCCAGTCTCCCGTCCTGGCGACTTACCAACCAAACACGACTCCCGAACAGGAAAATCGCCTGCGTGATGCGCGTGTGTGGGCGCTCAAACAACCAGGAAATAAGGTTTTTAAGCTGGGAATTGAAGAGACGGTGGTGGTGAGATGACGTTATTTTTTCCTTCTTTTAGGCTTAGTCATCTTTTCAGACACAACTGGAGGAATTGATGTCTTTACCAATTCATTCCACTTGGGATCAAAAGGCTGAATGCGTTGAGAGTAAGAAGGTATTCCATTCGTATCCACATCAAGCCGTACTACGAATGAAGCATCGCGGGCATGTTTCGCTGCCGGTAAAGGAAAAACACCATGGCTCCTCATTTCTTCCTTTATTTCAGCGGAAAAAAACCGGGGGTCTCCATGTGCGGCGCTTTTTTGCCTTATTTCCTCCACCGCCTGAGAAACGGCATTCAGAGTCGTAATTTGTTTCGTTCTCGCTGAAGGCTTGTAAACAAATGAAAATTTACGTCGTCCACGATCCGCATTCCCGCACTCGAATTCGTGATGAACAAGCTGTTGCTTCAGCAGAGGCTTACCGCACATTCGCTTGGCTGCCGATATCTGCCTGGGTTCGGACCAATTATCAACATGAGTAAATTGGAAGGAGGATGCGGCAACTTCCGGCAAGAACTCCGCCAGCATGTCACGATAGTCACCTCTGCTGGGATAGTTTTCTTTTCTCACGACCAAAGCGAAAAAACGGGAACAATCACCGGCTTGGTTATCCGTGGATACACATGGGCCCGAAAACTGCCTCAATGGTTGGAAACCTAAATATTGCTGCGCTTCCAGATATGCCTCCATTTCTTCTCTGGTCGATGCATACCAAGGAAATAGGGTTATCATGATGCCATCGTCACGTAATGCGTTCCACACTTGAACCGGAACCTGAATGCGTTGATTTCGCATCATGACCTCGAATTTTTGTTGGTTTTCATATCCATCCATCCGATTCCGGGGTGGCAAAGTATTTTGGAAACCATCGGGAATTACAATCGCATCAAATTCGCGAGATCCATAAGCAGTGCTTAAACCATTCATCAGTCCCTGAGTCCACCTCGTATCTTCATAAGGAAGGTTTTCTTCCATCAAAATCTGCGTTCCCGCTGCTCCAAGCGACTGATGCATCACGAGGCTTTCAACATCAAAATGATTGTTTCCGACGCCTCGGAACGCCCGAAGCAGTCCAAGCGCATGCGAATTGCAATCCAAAACCTGATTTCCGGACAATAGTCCATCGGCCCGCAGCGCTTCAAGCAGCCCAGCTGCTACCCGGGTATGTTCAGGTACCGAAAGAACCTCGGGGCCTTCCCGATCGAAGATGTAACGTTCCAGCCATTGTCTACGCTTTTCCTCGTCGCTCATCCAGTAATGCATGTACCTTCTCAATCCACCGTTTTGAGCCCAACTTTGTGATCTTAAAAGGCGTCTTTGGTGACTCGTAAGATGTTCCGCGATTCTCGTGCCGAGATGGACCGTCCCCGCAACTGTACTCAATGATTCGTCCGTCGCGTCATCGATCTGTCTCAATTGTGCACGGCTTCCTCCTTGACCTCTTCGAAACTTGTTAATAGGCCCGGAAGTAACATCGGCATGATCTTGAAAAACCGCCAACAAAGAACCTTGTGCGCGCATGATTTTGTATTCTGCCTGGTTTCCTTCCCGGTTCACCCTTCCGAGGAGCTGTTCCCGCTGGGACTGCGTACGATAGGATTCGATTTCGACAATTACGTCGAAACATGACAGGTTAATACCCTCCAGAATGCAATCACCAAAAGCCATCATGACGGTTTGAGTCGCTCCGGTTTCCCGCGAATCAAAAGCATCGGCTATGGCGCGGGCGTCATCTCTTTCTTTGTGGGTTTTCCCGTGGATAACGTGGAATCGTATCGGTTTGAAACCGATTCCGCTCCTAGCTCTTCTGTTCTCCAGGGCCCGAAGTCGGTCTCTCATTTTTTCGGCAAAAATAGTCACATCTCCCCCTCCAGTAAGTTCAGAGTGCCGGAGGATCCACTGACTCAAATAGGATTCAGTAATCAAAATGGTGTTTCTGGGCCCTTTTTCGTCTTGGGTTGCTCCCTCGAGCAAGGCCTCCACCGACGCAGTAAGTTTGTCCTGGAGCGAACATGGCATTGTTGGATCCCCACTGGATATACGCGGATCCAGCTCTGCAAGAGCCACGCTCGCCTGTTTTTCCTGAAAACCCATTGAAGGATCATCAATAAACACACGGCAATGTTCCTGCTCGCGGGGCGTCTGGTCCCACGTTATTTCGCGAACCTGGTTCAAAATATCAGTCGGCTGGTCCACCCGCAGATGGTATCTTTGGGATGCGGCATGCAGTAACTCTGGATCCATAGCCCGTCGGTCCTTCGCCCGGTCGGGATCCAGTTCATCGACCAATCTTTCCGGTTCTGCAAAAAGCAACGCCAAGGTGCGGTAGTAATCGGACAGGCGTTTGGTAATCGGTGTCGCCGAGAACTCGGCGACGATACCCTCGTCGCGAACGTCCCTAAGTCCCAAGGCCAGATTCACGAGCCAGCGATACCATTCTTTGCCTCCATTGAAAAGTTGGGATTCGTCAATGCCAAGCATCAGCACCAAGCTTTGCCGGGAATGATCGATTATATGCTGATAAATCGGTCGGTCATCGCGTTCCCGGCCGAGAATAAAAGGAGACACAAAAACAATATCGGACTTCAATTCCTCCTCCAGTACACGATGCCGCTCCGGATTACCGGTGCTTAATGTTCGAATTCCGCTGGTAATCGCGCCCGTTGAAGGGCGGTTGGCCGTGAGATAAGGTTCATGCGTAGCCCGAATATTGGCAAGCGGATTGATCCGGTTCCTTAGATCGGAAATCGGACCGGGAGGCTCAATAAAAATCATGGACCCTGGATCCTTTTTTTCTTTAGCGCGTTGATCGTTCAATCCGCGCCAAAGCAAATACGCCGTTAAAAATTTACCGTCACCGGTATTGAAATCCACGAGTATTCGTCTTCGCTCGAGACCCTGGACCACCGCCATCCTCTGGCGCATCGAGGGAACATGATAGGGTTGTCCTTTGATCGTAAGCTGGTTTACCAGCTCGGGAGGAGGCTGATATTCAACGTAACTGCGATACTGCCCTTCGACCTGTTCGAATAATCTGTCATGAATTTCGGCCGGCCTGGCCCCGCATTCATGAAGCAATCCGTGTAAATGCTGACGAACCATTCCCGGAACACCATCCAGAAATCTCCTGTGTGTGTCATTGTCTCCTTTCCAGGAATCCACGCCACGCTCGTGCAACGCTTCATAAGCTGACTGCCGAAGCATATGGGTGACTATCTCCTGGACTCGCGGTATTTCCAAAACTGTCGGCTCATTACGCAACATTCTTCCCGGATGCGCTCCGACCGATGCGCATTCACCGAGATGTCGCGCGATCAGTTTTAGAGCAGTCTGGGCTTCATCCGGATTCAATCTGCGCGCAGCTTTCAAAAACTGCGAAATTCTTCTCGGGCTTGTGACCAATGCCAGATCCAGAAGGCTTCCGAATTCAGCTCTGCTTATTCGCGCCTCCGAAAATTCATAATCAACACTCTCCGCTGTCTCTTCATCGTCCGTCCCATTTGGGGGACGCGCCCCAACTCGCGGAGCAGTTTCAAGTATTTGCCGAAATACCCTCAGTATTCTGGCTCTTACGCCTTGTCTGAGTTTGTCTGGCAACCCCGCGATGAAGAGATATTCATTCTCCCTCAGCTCCGCGAACATCTTTGAAAACTTCCCGAACTGGTCGTAGGAATAAGGACCGTACACCGCCGCCAGTCGTTCGAAAACTTCATCGATTCTCGTTCGCAAATCCAATGGTTTGCCCTTCTTTAATTCATTCAGTTCTGCCCTGAGCAGAGGCAAGAAATCCTGCTCCACGTTTATGCCGGTGAAATTTTCTGGGACAGTGGACATAAAAAGGGATCAGGAATATCAGGGAATGAACGAGTTATCAAGAATTTTGCAGACATCCCGAATCCGCGCTTGAAGTTCTTTTAATCCTTGAAGCGTGTCCGCCGCACCGCAGTCCGCAACGATTTTTTCCAGTTCAATCCTTCGATCGTCTGCAGTCTGTCCCAATCTCTGAAGCCTGACTAGCTCGGCTTTTGCTTTGCAAGCAACCAATAATTTTCCCTCCTTATTGGAAACACCCAAACCGACTTTTTCGATAACGACCCCGATTTTATCCAAGGGATCGGCATCTTCCGAAGCAGCAGAAAAATCGGCATCGGGAATTTTTGATAATACTACTGCCGCGAGACCGGCAACCTCTCTCGCGTATTCTTCATCTCCGCTATCGACGATTTCATCTGCTGCCGGACTCGTAACAGGTGAAATGGCTTTTCGAAATTCCTCCAGTTTTGTCCTGGTTTCAGAGATGATCCTACCCACCTGCGGCTCGACCGAAAGAAGTTCCTGTTGATTTGCGTTAAATTCAACTTCTTCCACCCGAGTCCGCATATTTCCGGCAAATTCATTCAGCTGCGCGTCGAAATATCGAGCGCACTCCTCACGGGGAAAAGGAAAAGAGACTTCACTCACCTGCACTTCCTCCGGCCAGATTCCCGGATTAACCAAAGTTTGCCGTTGACCCTGATTGAAAACTTCGAAACCTGAAACAGTATCCAGACTATGATTCCTATCGACCTGCGCAATCGTCTCTTTCATCTGCCGGTCAACAAAAGCAAGCCGGTGCTCCAAAGCACGATTTGCCCGAAACCGCGCCGGAACGTCTTTATAGGAAAAACGTTTACAGAAATCTGACCAGACTTGTCCCCACCAAAGCGAAATGAATTGGGCAGAAAGGACAGATACTTTTCCCTCTTTTGATTCAGTTTCTTCAACTATATCAAGCTCCTCGGGGCTTGAAGGGAAAAAATTCCGTAAAGCAGTGTCATATTCCTCATCCAAAGGCCAATTCTGAGAATGTGGAAATCTCAAAACCATATCTCTAATGTTCCAAGAAACATGAAAACTAGTTTTATTTTTCAGTTCCATTAAAAAAGCCCGATCTAATCCCGGAAATTCAAAATTTCCAATAGTCTTCAGTGCGAATCTTAAAACCTGTTGTAATACATAGACATACTCAGCGGCGGTGCTGTATACCACTGAAGGTATTTGATCAACACTTGCCAGTTTTTTGGAGAGAGTTTTTAGACATTCTGACACAATGCTGACATCACGTTGTCGGTTTACACTAACCTCTAACAAAGGTTTTAAGTCATTAAATACCCGTTCCTCCAAATCTTGACCCCATGAGTAACCGCTTAAAATAGCAGTACGAAATACATTGGTGTCAAGAGAAGGATCACTCTCATAAGGTTGAGTCAGATATACGACGAGAGAGGAAGAAGCGCAATTTCTTGATGCAACGTGATAAGGTACTTCTTTTGATTCCCTCCACTCTCCGAAAAAGTCTTTTAAGATCTTTTCTACGAATTCCGGCTCTGGCCCCCCTGCCAGGTCACAGTAACTTCTTATCTTAATAACTAATTGCTTTTCAAGATTCGATACAGATTCATGGTATAAATATGGATCATCAAAACACTGAAAAATTGCCTCACCAAATTCCTTGTTAAGAAATGTAGAAAATGCATCTTCCATGTAATCCAATGTTTCTCTTAGTGAACTAAATCTTTTCTTTTTTCCTTTGAATCCACTGTCCGGCAAAGTCTTGAGACATGTCTTTTTCCATTCCGAGTATTCATATTTTAATGCTAGCTTCATGACTTCGAATAGTTTTATGATTTCTTCCCTGGACTTTGTGATCTGACGCATTTGCATCAATTTATCCTTTTCAAAAAGCTGCTCATCTGTCCAATTACAGCGGAAGCCGGTTGGTCTCTCTGCTTCCGGTCTTTTTGGATAGAAATCACTTAGTTCAGCAAGATACTCGCTTGAAATGGGAAGACCGGATACGAGCCCTCCTCTCATCACCGCATCGCGTGCATTCCAGCAGACGAAAAAACTGACTTGATTTTTTAGATCGAGAATTAAAGCACCTGGCAACCCTGCATGGCTCCAATTATTTACGATTTCCAGATGTTGCCGAAGCGTGTCTTTCCAAAATCTTATCAGCTCTACATATGTAAATTCACGACCGGCAAGCGCCTCGACTTGAGGTTTCACCTCTGCATCAAACCGTTTCCGCAGTGTAGTAAGTGCATTTTGAATTTCGAATATCGTATTCCCGCGATTCGGTCCCAAGCCGTCTAAAACAAAACCCATTCGGCTTACTACGGCTTCGTTAACTTCTCCCTGGGTTATAGGATCATGCCATCCGATTCCTTTGCCCAGTTTTACCCAATCGTCGGCTGATGTGTTCGTTTTACTCAATTCGCAACTATACAATTCTTGTTTTCTATCGACATGCCGGTCATCAAGCAGCGGATATCCGACGACATCAGATTCAAGCATCCGGTCCAAAAAACGGCCAATCACGGGCTCAACGAATCCCGCTTCAGGACCGCCGCTAATCTTACAAAGGGAACGCTCTGCTTCAATAAGCTCTCTGCTGAAACCATCGATTTCTGCCTGTGAAGCACTCGAAATAGTGTTAAAAATGATATCTGTTGTTTCAACCAGATGTTTATTGTGATCGGCTCTCAAGGTTGCCAATACTTCGTCAATAGATCTTTGCCGTCCTCTTGCGTCGCCTAGAACCGCATCAGCCAAAATTGTTCTGCATTTTTTTGCCCATTCGTCAAAGCCGGCAACGAGCTCTTTGGCTGTCTCAGCCCAAAGGTTACGGATTTGTTCCCCGCTCAATCTTAATTTACGGAATGCTGGCAATTTCTTCTTTTCAAATAACTCATCATCCGTCCACGACCAACGAAACGGCGGAACTTCTTCAGTTTCCCTTCTTTCAGTTGACTCCAATGCTTTCGCCCAAGCATCTGCCGGATTACTGTCATTGAAATGCAATGACGGCACGGCTTCAGGCTTTATTTTCTCGGTAAAAAAGACGTTCGGGTTTAGTTCTACGCCGGGAGGTACGGCATCCATAGTTTCCAAGACTTTTTCCTCCTTTAAGTCGTTCAGTTCGAAGGGATGCTCAAGTGCTCGGACCCCCCGCTCTATGGCTTCCAGCACGCTGCCATTTCCCTTCTTTCTGGCATCGGCCACGCATTGCTGCATCTCAGTACGCAAGGCGCGCATGCCTTCCAGGATCTGAATAGCAATGTCCTCCGGTTCTATTTTTGGAGCCTTGAAAACGCCATCCACTTTTCCAAAGAGGCGCTCGAGTGAGGATCTGAATCGAAAAACAAATTGTTCAAAACGGCGAAATTGCTCTCCGGATATTTCTTGTCGATTGGGGAGCAGATAAGCCAAAGCGGAGACCAATTTGCTCTCACAGAGGGATGTAAGCCGCTGTTTTAATTCCGCAGCGTTCCACAAAAGATCATGGATTTCTGAATCGTCCAAAGGTAGAGGTTCTTTTTCAGCCGAAAACTCCGCGTCAGAAAACACATAATATTAAATAACAAATAACTTAATTATGTCAAGTATTTCAACAAATTTTTTAGGCTGGGCGTCCCCATTGGCCTCAATTTCAAATTTTGCATTTTGCATTCCAATTCTTTCCTACCCGATATTCCCCCATAAACATCCGTCTTCGTGCCTCGCTTCGCTCGGCACTTCGCCGTGATTTGATGAAGGAATAACAAGTCGCAAGTTGGTTTAGCCAATATTCTCCCAAAAACACTTGTGGCAGTAAACCGTGTAGGGCGCGTCTACGGGGTACACCGAAAGCATGATCTCCTTGCATTTGTCGCAGGTCCGTTTATAGAGCTGCCGCTCGGACATGAGCGCCATGCGCTGGCGGTGCCGGCAGGCCGGGCAGTGATCCGGCAGGGGAAGTTTCTTGGTCTCGTAAAACCGGGCTTCAGCTGAGACGACGATGAAACCGTGACATCGCGCATTTTTATCGGACAATTATTTTTGAAATGTGCTGGAAGCAAGCGGGTTGAAAAGTCTTTCCCTTCCAGTTGTCCTCAGTTAAACTGACGAACCAATTTATTTCCCTATTGTTATGATGGCAACACCCCAATTCTCCGAAAATGACATAAAACGATATCTGTCCGAAACCGCTGTGGATTTTCTGGGTTTTGCCATCACACAAGCAGCGCTTGGAGCGATAGAGATAGAGGAAGAACCGGATTACCAGGATCCAGTGGAAGAGAAAATCCGGGAAGAAACAAAAAAAATGATCCGGAATATTCTCCCAAGAAAGTTCGCTAAACCGGTCCCGTTTGGCGCCATCTCACTTAAAGAAACGGTTGCGCGTGCTTTGGAGGAAACCGCCGGGATACAGGAAATCAGGGATGAGATTGAAAAAGCGGTGATCGATATCCTTCTTTCCGAGGTAACGGAAATCGCCGCGGAAACAATGCTGACAGACTTACTCGGTTACGAACCGGATTATGAAGCCATTAAGACGCTTCAAAGAAAAGTTTTGCCGGTGGCCAGGCAAATGCAAACTATTTGATTTCAGGTAACAGCCAAAAGTAATTTCAGTACCCCATTCACGATGAGCGATATCCAGCTGATCAGTATCGGAATATTCAGCGCGTACTCGGCTATCAGAAGCCCGAGCAATATGTATGGTCCGTTTTGCAGAAAACGATCATAAGCCGGTTCAAGGCGGTAAGGGATGAAAACCTGGATGATCTTCGATCCGTCCAGCGGAGCGATCGGCAGAAGATTGAACGCCATCAGGCCGAGGTTTATAAAAAGCAGATTGGCAAGGATCTGGATGCCAAAAGCCTGAATCTGGCCCCCAATGCCGGCCGTAAATATCAGCTGATCCGCGCTGCCGACCTGCAAAATCTGGGGAGCGATGACGGTCAGCAGGAAAAAAGATGCGATCGCCAGAATCAGGTTCGATGCCGGACCGGCCAGCGAGACCAGCGCGCTGTCCCGTTTGATATTTTTGAAATACCGGGGATTGACCGGCACCGGTTTGCCCCAGCCGAAATGAACCAGGAAAAACATAAGCGTCCCGAGCGGGTCCAAGTGCGCTATCGGATTGAGCGTCAAGCGACCCTCGTATTTGGCGGTAGGATCTCCGAGCTTGTCGGCTGCGAAGGCATGCGCCGCCTCGTGGAAACTGAGCGCCAGTAGAATGGCGATGATGAACGGCAGATTTAGGATGTCAGCTAACATTTTACAAAGAGTAAGTCTTATCTAAACCAATAACAAGAAAGATATAAGACATAAGATAGAAGATGTAAGCTTGAGCGAAGTCGGGTCGGTCCCTTCGGTCCCTTTAAGCTTGCGGTCTCCGTTGGACATCATGTAAATTGCCCGAGCTTTATGTCCAGAGTATGCCAAATGACAGGCAAGAAGAGATCTGTTGGGAACAAGCGCAGCCACTCGCTGCGCGCGACCAGGCGCGTATTCGGAGCCAACATCCAGAAGAAGCGCGTTTATGATCCCAAAACCGGCACATACAAAAAAATGAGGGTCGCCGCTTCGTATCTCCGCACGCTGGCGAAGCAGCTGCAGGAGGGGTAAAAAGGCGACCGCTCTGTTAAAATCATCCCATGTTGTCCATCGTCCTGCCCTGCTACAACGAAGAGCAGAATATTGAATCGATAGTCCATTCGACGATGGATTGGCTGAAGACAAAAAAATTTCCTTCGGAGATAGTGATCGTAAATGACGGTTCGACGGACAAGGCCGGCGAGGTCCTCCAAAAGATAATAAAAAGCTTTCCTTCGGTAAAAATCGTAACCCATGAAAAAAATCTCGGATACGGGGTGGCGGTAAGATCCGGTTGCGATGCGGCGAAGGGGGATATAGTCGGCTTTATGGATTCCGACGGCCAGTTCGATCCCCGGGACTTCGACCGGCTTCTGCCCTGGCTTGAAAATTTTCAGTTTGTCACCGGACGCCGTGCCCACAGAGCCGATCCGTTGGTGCGCTGCCTCTTCGGCAAACTGCTGGGTGCGATGAATTTTCTGGTCCTCGGCCTCTGGGTCCGGGACATAAATTGCGGACTAAAAATTTTCAGGCGTGAAGTTTGGAATCGTGTGCGCCCGGTCCATGGGGTCGAAAAACTTTTCAATACCGAAGTTTTTCTGAATCTCAAAAGCCAAAAAATCTCCTGGCGCCATGTCAATGTCCCGCACTATCCGCGGAAAGCCGGCAAACCAACCGGCGGCTCGCTAAAGGTGATTTTCAGTATGTTTACGGAATTGAAAAATTTGAGATCAGCCAAAAGGAAATCTGATTAATGACTAATCCAAAAATGTCGGAAGAGAATAAAGATGTCATGAAAATGAAGGCAAAAAAAATAATAATTTATGTTCAGCAGCGGCCTTTCAGGCCGCGTCTTGTTCGAGAAAAGTAACGGAAGTGATAAAAAGCTGAATTGATGCGACCCGCGGCCTGAAAGGCCGCTGCTGGATTTTTTTTATTCTTTCAAAAACCCCGACACTTTTTGGATTGATACCTCTCTAACCGTTTTCCACTAGTACAACTGTAATATTGGAATCAGCAGAATAAAAATCACGCAAAGCCCCGTGAAAATCCAAAGCCATGCTTTGACCGGATAACGCAGCAATGTGGGAAGCGCGCCGGCCCCGGTGACCACATAATAAATAATCGGCATCAGCGCCGCGATAGAGTATCGGAAATCCTGGGAACAGCTGTATGGGGCTTTGTACCGAAAAATGAGGTGACCGAAAACCGTGAAAACCAGCACCGAAAGAAACGGAAATGTGAATTTTAGCCTGTCGCCTTTTACAAGTGACCGGACGATACCCAGCGCCGCGAGCAGATAAATAAGCAGCGTCGAACCGTTCAGCACCCGGGCCAGGTATCTGGCTCCCGTCCCTTTGCCGTAAACAAATTCGCCGTAAACCGATGATTTGAAGAAATATTCGAAGAAATACTGCCGCCCGGAAACATCGTCAAACGGATTCAAATATTCGCTGCGAATGTAGCGCAGCGGATGGAAACCGAGATAATTGCTTACAGAATTACCGACGGCAAGACCGCCGCTCAGCCCCCCGACATTGGCCACCGGGAAAGTCGCATTTTCCCCGATATACCTCAAAACATAAAACCACTCGGTTAATGCCAAAAACGACAGTACGCCGATACCGCCGAGCATCAGCTTCTGCTCAAAATTTATCTTTCTGGAAAACAGCAGGCACACAAAGGCCGGAGGCAGCAAAAGCAGCATGTTCAACTTCGATAAAACCCCCAGAATTATCGCCACGATGATCCCGTACCACATGAACCGGCTTCCGGTCTGCCAAAACCGGATGATAAATCCGATTGCCAAAAAGGCGAACAACTGGAAGAAAATGTCGTTGTTGATCTTCGAAGACGACATTATAAGCGTCGGCCAGGCGGCGACCAGTGCATAAAAAAGATAAATGCCCTTTCTGTGCCTGTCTCTTGGGAAGATGGAAAAGCCGATCCAGGCGGCTATCCCCAGAACCGCAACAGATGCCAGCAAGGATTGAAACTGGATCATCCAGATCATTGCGTTTTCCGTGCCGAACACGGCTTTCCCGATCCAGCCGGAAACCGCGGAAACCGCATAATAAAGCGGCGGCTGGGAAAATTCCCATCCTTCCGATCCACTGGGAATCGTTCCACGGTCAAAGATGTATCTTATGTAATCCAGATGTCCCCAGAAATCATTGGTTCGCACCCAATATGGCGATGCGTTGAAATAAATGATCCGCAGCAACAGTCCCGCCAGGAAAATCCCGAAGATCCACCGGTTTTTCAGTTTCAACACTTTCCAAAACAGGTACGTCCAGATCGAAATCATTATCAAAACGAAGGCTTCAAAGGCCAGGTAAACCGGGTCCAGCGGCGAGATTCTGATATTGAATCCCTGTGCGCCGCGATCGTCTTTTATGTGGACTTCAACGGAATGAGTGCCCCTGGTCAGCATCGCGCCCAGCGGCACGATCTTGTCATTGAAAGGATCGCATTCGCCGAAAAGTTTCAAATCGACTTCGCGCCGGTCGATCAGAAACTTCGTGATGCAGTCATCTCCGCGCACGGACCAGAGTTTCGGCTGGAAAAGCGGAATTTTCACATCAAACTTAACGATCATCAGATTATGGTTTGTCGGAATGGTTATCGGCAATTCGGATTTTATGAAACCGTCCGTGTCCCTTTGGTATTCGACTGAAATCGCCGGCGCGAACTTTATATAAAAAATCCCCGACAAAATGAGAATAAAAGTCACGGCAGTGAGATCGATCCAATGCGGCGTCTGAAAACCCCGCATCGTGGCATGCGCCAGCCCTTTCAACCTTTTCAGGCACCGGGAAACCAAAGTCCGCAAATCGATCTTTCCCCCGGTCTTCGCGGGAGCTTCCTTTTCTTCGCTTATTACCAAAAAATCCCGTCCCTCTACCAAGCCGTTGGCCTCGGCCCACTCTCGGATCCGATCCGCTTTTGGTTTTTGGTTTTCCGGATAAGAGGGAGCCGTAATGTCTTCAAAAGCCATCTTGCCATAATAGCATATTTAAGCGATTTTGATAAGGGTGAAAGGCCATAAGAAGAAAGCGTGGCAAGGCGGGGGCAAATCCAAAACTGCAGTGTTTCACGATTCTTAGGTCGGGGCACGATGCCCCGATTGCTGAAACAATTATCGCAGCCGGGACATCGTGTCCCGGATTTACACGTTGGAATTTATCGCAGTTACAAATGGGCTTTATCACTTTCGTAAATTGATTGTGGTTAATTAATGTCTGAAAAGGTATACGTCACAATATGCGGATTCCTAAAATCCGAATTATCGATGATGATATCTGCCTTTTCTTTCGGATGGACTTCTTTGAAATACAGTTTCTGCCCGGGGATATATCGTTTCGCATATCTTTCGATAATATTTTGTTTTGAACCCAGATAATAGCCGTCTCTCTGTTCCGCTCTTTTTCGGGTAATACGAAAATCAACATCGAGAAAGATTTTGAAATCCCAATACGAAATCAAATCAGGTCTGAATAAAAATACGCCTTCCATGATCAGGATCGAACGAGGATCGGCTTTCTTATAGAGGATTCCTACACTTTTGTTTTCAAAAAAATCGAATATGGCCGTTTTGTATTTTCCATTGCCGTTCGGTCCCAAGGGGCTCAATACTTCATCCACCACTGCTTTATAATTCGTGGTATCCATATAGTACCCCAGAGGAGAATTCCTCCCTTTTCGGTAACGAATTTTTTTTGAATTATGAAAACCATCAATAGAAATGCGGATAACCGGTACGTCACGATTCTGCAATTCATCTTTCAGTTCGTTTGCAAGCGTGGTTTTGCCCGAAGCGTCAACACCGTCGATTCCCACTCTCAACGGATGATCTTTCTTTTGAGAAAGAAGAGTATCAGCCAATTCCTTAAGCAATATCGCTCTTTCCATTTTCTCAATGTTGGTGGCTTCATGGCGGAGAGGGAGGGATTCGAACCCTCGAGGCCCTTTCGAGCCTACCTGCTCTCCAAGCAGGCGCACTAGACCGCTATGCGACCTCTCCTTTGGAGCTCAGGCAGTATAACCAAAAAAAGACATAAGATATAAGACATAAGTAAAATGAAACTTATATCTCCGTCCTCTGTCTTTTATCTCGCCCTACCTCCCGTTGCACACCTCGCACTTCTGGCCGAGCTTGATCGTGTGCTTTACCCAGACGCTGACCGAAGCGACGAAGGCCAGAATCGCGAGCGATCCGCCGGTGGAACCGAACTGCATCTCGAGCCCCGAGGGCAGGCGCATGAAATGCGTGGTGAATGTGCCGATCAAGGCGGCGACAGTCGCCAGGAAGAGCAAAACCATAACCAGCCATTTCATTAAAATACATCCGGCGGAACAGCCGTTTTTCTTTGAATGAAGCAAGCCCATAAATATTTGGAGAAAATTATTGGATTTAGTTTAGCGATTGCAGTCAATAAATTCCTTTCTTGTGATTGTTATATTGTCATATTGTTATATTATCAGCAGATAACAATGTGCGCTTCTGCAAGTAACAATATAACAATTTAGCAATATAGCATCGCTGGGCGCTAAGCGTTGACGATTGCCAATGTCCAGTTCAAACCCTAGATTAATGCCATGAAGATCTCCCGCAATTGGCTTTCGGATTTCGTTGAATGGATCGAAACCGACCCGCAAATTATCGCCGACCATCTGACCCGAAAAGTCGGCGAGGTCGAAGAAGTCATCGAACAGGGCGCAAATCTGGACAACTGCGTTGTTGGCAAAATATTGACTCTGGACAAGCATCCCAATGCCGATCGTCTGTCAGTTTGCACCGTTCAGACCGAGAGAGGGGTAAAAAACGTGGTCTGCGGCGGGACCAACCTGCGAAAAGATATGGTGGTGGCCTTTGCGCATGTGGGATCCAAAGTACAGAACTCAGCTAAAGGCGGCGCGCCCGTCCCGATTGAAAAAGTGAATATTCGGGGAGCCGAAAGCAAAGGGATGATCTGCGCCTCCGAAGAGCTGGGACTCCAAATTGATTTCCCGCCGACGCCGGAGCAGGGCCAGAGGCCGGTAATGGATCTGGATGAGAAAAAATTCAGGCCCGGGACTCCGCTTCGCATCGCTTTGGGCTTAAATGACGTGATTTTCCATATCGACAACCACGCCATCACCAACCGTCCGGACCTTTTCTCGCATGTCGGCGTCGCCCGTGAATTGGTCGCAATGGGACTTGCCAAATGGAAAAAAATCCCGGCGCGAAAAAAAACCGCCTTTCCGAAAAACGATCTGCCCTTTAAGCGGGTTAACGAAATTCCGGATCTGGTTCCCAGGTATTGCGCCTGCACGATTGATATCGGAACCGGCGGAACCACTCCGGATTGGATGAAGATACGGCTGGAAGCGCTGGGCTGGAGAGCGATCAATCTTCCGGTCGATATTACCAATTACGTTTCGCTTGAGCTCGGTATGCCGCTGCACTGTTTCGACGTCGGAGATTTGAAAGGCACGGTCAGAATCAGAACCGCCAAAAAGGGCGAAAAAATAATCACTTTGGATGAAGTCGAAAGAGCGCTGCCGGAAGGCGCCATCGTTTTGAGCGACGACCTGGGCATCTTCGACCTGCTTGGAATAATGGGCGGGCTCCGAAGCAGCACCAAAGCCGCCACGAAAACAATTTATCTTCACGCCGCCATCGTCGATCCGGTTTCGATCCGCAAAGCCATCATCGCCACCGGACACCGGACTGACGCCGCCACGGTTTATGAGAAAGGAATCCCCAGAATCTCAGCTGAGACAGGGTTTTTCCGCGCTCTCGAGTTGATTCTCGAACTCATCCCGGAGGCAAAAATAACTTCACATATTGAAGTAATGGGAAAGATAGACACAAAAAAATCTATAAAAATCCCTGAGGACATGTTCAGCAAAGTCATCGGCGCCGAGATTAAGCCCGGCGAGATTAAACGGATTTTGATGGACTTGGGTTTCAAGCTGAAAACATCAGGCAAAAATTTGTCTGTCACTCCACCGCACTCTCGAAGCGATATCGTTTTGAAACAGGATGTCATCGAGGAAGTCGCGCGGATCTACGGTTATGCCGATGTCCCGGTAATCATGCCGGAGGCTTCCATAGCCCCTCCTGACCGTGATCAACGGATAAACAAAATGAGGGATTCCTTGAAAGAATCAGGTTACTTCGAACATTTGCATGTCGCCTTCACTTCGCCGCAGCTGCTTTCAAAAATGGGAGTCGGCCAGAAAGCCGTATCTCTCGAAAATCCGATCGGTGAAGAGCTGGGCATACTCCGTCCGGGTTTGCTGCCGGGCCTCCTGGTTACTTCCGGCAGGGAGCTCAAAGTTTCCGAAGCCCCGGGACTGAAGTTCTTCGAGGTCGGGCACGCTTTCTCGCGCGGCGAGGAATGGAACGAGCTGACTCTCGTCGTCGCCTCGCGAAGTGAAACGACCATAAAGGATGACCCTCTCCTGATCTTGAAAAAGGACGTGATCCAGGCTATGGAAACCGCTGGCCATGAAGCCGAAATACTTCAGTCGGAAACCGTGCATACCATGGGGCATCCCGGCCGCAGCGCGGAAATAAAAGCCGGCGGCAAACGGATCGGATTGCTTTTCGAAGTCCATCCGAATATCCGCGCAGTCGCCGAACTGAAATTCCGCGCCGCAGCCTGCGTCATCGACCTGGATATCCTCGCCAAAATTCCTCCAGCTGTCCGGATCTTCAAGCCCATCCCCCAATTCCCGGAAATCGCTTTCGATGAAACCGTGCCGCTCAGGGCAAGTGTCCGCCACGCCGGCCTGGTCGACTCGCTCACCGGCATCGATCCGCTGCTTCAAAACGTGGAGGCCAAAGATCTTTACGAAAAATCCGGAACAAAAACCATAACGATGAGATTCACCTACCGGGCTTTGGACCGGACGCTTACTCAGGAGGAAGTGGAGAAGGTGCACGGGCAAGTCCTGAGAAAATTGAACGAACGATGAAAGTTTGTGGTTTTTTGATCCAGGCCAGGCGTTCTCGCCTGGCATCAGGTCGGGCGTTCTCGCCCGACCTGAAAATTAGGTAAACCAAGCACTTCAAGCCCCAGGCGTGAACGCCTGGGCTTGTGCCGGGCGGGAACGCCCGGCCTAGAACATGTAAATTATTTTGAAAACCAGAAAACTTATCCGTTTTCCCTTAATTGCTTTATAATTTATACCCATGAAAATTTATACAGGTACCGGCGACGACGGCTCAACCGGGCTGCTCGGGGGGGACCGGGCATCCAAGTCCTCGGCCCGGCTTCACGCCTGCGGCACGCTTGATGAGCTGAATGCCGTTTTGGGATTGGTACTGACCGACGGTCCGCTGCCGGAAATCGTCAAAGGACATATCGAAGAGATACAAAAGCTGCTGTTCACTGTCGGGGCGGACATAGCCACTCCGCACAAAATACGGTTGAAAATCCCAAAAATCGGTTCTGAAGAAATTTCAAAGGTCGAAAAATGGATCGATGATTTCTCCGCCAAACTTCCGGAATTGAAAAACTTCATACTGCCCGGAGGCTCGATGTCCGGCGCGCATCTGCATCTCGCCCGCACGGTCTGCCGCAGGGCCGAACGCTGGATCGTCGAACTGAACGCCGGGGAACCGGTAAACGAAAACATTATCCCCTTTATGAACCGGCTCGGCGATTATCTTTTCACCGCAGCCAGGTTCGCAAACAAGGAAAACGGAAACGGGGAGACGAAGGTAATACCACTTCGCGTTTAAAACGTTCTTAATCAGACGCGCTGGCGGTATGGAGTTCTTGGCTTGAGTAAACGCTACGCGGTACGAGATGATGCCGTTACGAATGACCGATTAGTTATGTTTTAAATGCAAAATGGTATAATATTGTCTGAACCAGAAGAAAAACAGGAACAAGAAGATTAATACCACTTCGCGTTTAAAACGTTCTTAATCAGACGCGCTGGCGGTATGGAGTTCTTGGCTTGAGTAAACGCTACGCGGTACGAGATGATGCCGTTACGAATGACCGATTAGTTATGTTTTAAATGCAAAATGGTATAAGAAGACAAAGAGGATTCTGTGATTCATATCCTCTTTGTCTTCTTCTTCCTCTTAATCCTCTGTTTCCTCCATCATGGTAATCCTTTAATCATGAAAATCATGGTTCAGAATGCCAGTGCCATTTTCAGTCTGACTGAAGATGCCGCCGATCCGGCTATCTGCCGATAGTCAGCGTTGCAGGCGCTATCAAACGACGGAGTAGATTCCGCCAGGATCTGCCATTCGGCATCGCTGTTTATTGCAGCGCAACGCTGAAGTACAAGTGATACCACTTCGCGTTTAAAACGTTCTTAATCAGACGCGCTGGCGGTATGGAGTTCTTGGCTTGAGTAAACGCTACGCGGTACGAGATGATG
>MFXU01000049.1 GCA_001788965.1 Candidatus Peribacteria bacterium RIFCSPHIGHO2_02_FULL_51_15
AAGATTTTGTTAATTAGAAACAAAACACTTTAGCAGCGGCTTTCCAAGCCGCGGTGACTCGAGGAAAGAAAAACTGATCAGCCAATTCGTGAGTTCGTTCTGGAATACCGGCTAACTACCCTTAGGAGTACCGGAAAAATCAATCCTCCGCGAACGGCATCGCAAAATTCAGGTAGGCAAAAAACCCGAATAAAACGGTGAGCGGCAAAAAAATGAAAATCAGCAGGGCGGCGGACTTTTTTTCATGCGCCAGGCTGACATACAGGCTGCTCCCGCCAAACAACATGCCGGCGAACAAAAGCGGAAGGTCGAGAATATTGAGTCCTGCCGCATATCGAAACATCCCCCTGCGGCTCAGCAGAATCAATACGATCACAGCGATGCCAAGCAGATAGAAAAAGAATGCAGAGACTCGCCGCAGTGTATCCATGGACAAATAATACCTTATCTCGGTGTAAATTATTACAAAAGTGACCGGGGGAACCGAAGACACCGATGTAACCGAAGTGAAAAGTTAAGCACCTCGGTAACCTCGGTCCCCTCGGTCACATTGGTAACATTTTATTTTGTCTTCTTCTGCACCGTCAGCCTGGCCCGCCCTTGCCGCCTGCGGCGCTGAAGAATCTTGCGGCCGTTTTTCGTCGCGACGCGCGAACGGAAACCGTGCACACGAAGCCGCCGGCGCCATTTGAGCTTTCGAAGCATTGCCGAGGAAGGTTACTTAATAAATTGATAATTGACAATTGAAAATTGAGAATTTCCCTCCGCCCTGCCGCTTCATTACGTCTTCCGTCTTCCGTCTTACATCTTCCATCTCATCTGGTAAACTCACTGCAACATTTCAACAATGTTTACAGTCAAAAGACTCGCATCCGGCCTCCCAGTTCTCACCGCCCCGACCGATGGAACCTCAGCCATCACCGTTCTGGTCTTCGCGGGCGCCGGTTCCAGATACGAAACCCAAGCCAATCGGGGGATAAGCCATTTCCTCGAGCACATGTTTTTCAAGGGCGGGATCAAATACGAATCGGCAGCCGAAGTCAGCATGGCTATCGACGCAGTCGGCGGGGACTTCAATGCCTTCACCGGCAAGGAATACGCCGGATATTACGTGAAGGTGGCAGCGCAGGAAGTGGAACTGGCCTGCAATGTGCTCTCGGATATGCTGATCCACGCCAAGTTTCCAACTGAAGAAATCGAAAAAGAGCGCGGGGTCATCATCGAGGAGTACCGGATGTACCAGGACACTCCGATGTACCAGGCGGGTTGGGATTTCGAGACTCTGGTTTACGGCGACCAGCCCCTCGGCTGGGACACGATCGGCACCGAAGAAGTGATCCGGGGCGCAAAACAAACGGATTTTCAGGAACATAAACGCGAACTTTATACCGCTGATAATCTGGTCATAACCTTTGCCGGAAAAATCGGCGAAGACCAGGCCATGCGTCTCGCCGGAAAATATTTCGATCAGGTGGACGGAAAGAAATCCCGCGCTTTTTCACCGGTGCAGACACATAAAGGAAAAAAAATCGGCCTCAAGACGAAGCAGACCGAACAAGCGCACCTGGTTTTCGGCGTCGAGGGCGTCTCGGCGCTTCATAAAGATCATTTCACCCAGAAGCTTTTGTCCGTGATCCTCGGGGGTTCCATGAGCTCCCGCATGTTCCTCCGGATACGCGAAGCCCGGGGACTCTGTTATTATATTTCAACTTCCACCGACAATTATCTGGACACCGGGCTCCTCAGCACACGCGCCGGCGTGGATCAATCGCGTCTGCATGAAGCCATCTCGGCGATACGGCACGAGTACGATGAAGCGGCAAAGAAAGGGGTTACCCAGCAGGAACTGACCCGAGCCAAGGATTTCATAAAAGGCAAAACTACTTTGGCGATGGAAGACTCCGAGGAGCGCGCCCACTTCTTCGGCAAACAACAACTTCTCTACCCGAAAGTCCGGGATCTGGACGAATATTTCACCGAAATAGACAAGGTGACAGTGAAGCAGGTGAACGACCTCGCGCACCGGCTCCTCGATGTCGACCGTTTCCGGCTGGTAGTCATCGGAAAGGAGAAAGATGAGAAGAAATTGCACAGCCTGATATCGTGAATAATTGAGAATGTAGAATGTAGAATGTAGAATGAAAATGTGGAAAAAGGGAAAAAACGGAATCCGGTTTTAGAAAAAAGCTATGCTTTCGCGTTGCGTGTGGCACATGCGTATATTTTTTTGACCAAGAAAAATCGAGCAATAAAAAATAATCCTACATTCTAAATTCTACATTCTACATTTTATGGAGCGCACTCTCATTCTATTCAAACCCGACGCCATCAAAGGGAAATTCTGCGGCAAAGTCTTGAGTCGCTTCGAGGAAGCCGGATTTAAGATCGTAGGCTGCAAGATGATAAAAGCCGATCCAAAAATTTTGAGGGAACATTACGCGCACGTCGCCGACAAGCCTTTTTATCCCGACATCGAAAATTTCATGTCATCCACTCCGGTGATCGCCGTGGTACTGGAAGGAACGGGGGTGGTGGACAAAGTCCGCGAGATGCTTGGCGTAACCGACAGCAAGAAAGCGGCGCCCGGTACGCTTCGCTTCGAGCTCGGAACCGACATGATGGTAAACGTCGCCCACGCCTCGGACTCTAAAGAGACAGCAGAAAAAGAAGTGAAGCGGTTTTTCAGGCCGGAGGAATTGTTTGAGTATTAATACCAGGAAATAAATTGAGAATTAGGTGCTGTTAATATACCACTGCAAACCGAACAGCAGCTTCACTTCCGACTCCGCTGCCACGGAGGGCAGCTGCTGATTTGAAGATAATTCTTTTTCCACTCATACCATTTTGCATTTAAAACATAACTAATCGGTCATTCGTAACGGCATCATCTCGTACCGCGTAGCGTTTACTCAAGCCAAGAACTCCATACCGCCAGCGCGTCTGATTAAGAACGTTTTAAACGCGAAGTGGTATCAGCAGCGCCCCTCCGCGGGCGCGGCAGCTTTAGGAATTGGTTTCAGGATTGAATGAACACGTTAACACTACCTAATTGTCAATTTTTAAGAAGCCACGCCTGCGCCGCATCCAGCTGCGGATCTTTGCCGGCCTTGAAATCCGCCTCGGTCCTGTCCACTACGATATCCGGCATGATCCCCTTCTTCGCGATATCCTGTCCGCCCGGAGTCAGCCATTTGGCCGTCGTGACACGCAAACTCGATCCGCCGGGAAGTTCGATGACCTCCTGAACGGTACCCTTGCCGTAGCTCTTTGTGCCGATGATTTTTGCCCGCTTGTAATCCTGCAGTGCGCCCGCGGTTATCTCCGAGGCGCTGGCCGATCCGCCGTTTATCAGTACGACCAGCGGCATCTCCGGCAAAACCACATCACCCGAAACCATGTGTTCCTCCGGCAGGCCTTCGCGGCGGACCACCGACACAACTTTCCCCTCCTTCAGGAACATCGACGCCAGCTCCTCGGCGCCGTCCAGATAACCGCCCCCGTTGAAGCGCAGATCTAGAACGATGCCCCGGAGTCCCGCCGACTGAAGATCCTTCAGGGCTTTGCGGATTTCGAGCATCGATTCAGTCCCAAACTGGTTCAAAATAATCTGACCGATCGATCCGCTTTGGCTTTTTATCACTTTGGATTCCACGCTTGGCACCTGGATCGAGTCTCGGGTCACCTCGACTGTCACCGGAGCTTTTTTGCCTTCACGCAACACGGTGATTTTGACCTTCGTGCCTTTCGGACCGCGTATTTTGCCGACCACTTCCTCGAGTCTCAGACCTTCGATCTCGACTCCGTCGACAGCGATTATCGTATCGCGGGCATTTAGTCCGGCGCGCTCGGCCGGCGAACCTTTGAGCGGCGCGACCACCGTTATTTTCCCGTCCTTTTCATCCAGTTGCGCGCCGATGCCCTCCAGTGTTCCGTCCAAAGCGTCCTGGAAAGTCTTCGAATCCTTCGGCGTCATAAAAACCGTGTACGGGTCGCCGATCGCCTGAGTCAATCCGGTCACGGCGCCAAAAACCATCGAATTTGTTTTCAAATCTTCCGGATGGATGTAATACCGGTTCAAAATCCGCCAGACGCTCCAGAGCAGCGTCAAATCCACTTCTTTTTCCGGATCGGTTTTCACGGTCTGGCCGGAACCGGACGCCGGCGTGAAAAGGTCGTTTAACCGCTGCCGTTCGAACTCCAGCTGTTTCAGCTCGTAAGTCGCTCCCAGCTCGAAACCCAACACCAACATCAGGCCGAGAAGCAGCACGATGGAAAAGCGGCGGAAAAAATTCATCAAGTAAGATGTCGATCTTTTAAGTGGAGCATATACTGAACTCATGCCGACGGTACGACAACCCAAAATCCCGGGTATCACGAAGAGAGCCTTGGTGAGCAGCGACCAAAAAAAAGGCAAGAAGGCAAAAGGGCAAAAGGGCAAGAAACGAAAACCCGCCGAAAAAAGGAAGATTGAATCCGGCGATTCGATTGCCGAGCTGGTCCGGCTTTTCCCAAAAGCCGATGAAATACTCGCGGCTTACGGACTTTTTTGCCAGCACTGCGTGCAAAGCGACATAGACACGCTTGAGGAAGGCGCCCGCCTGCATGGTCTCACCGATGATGACATCTGGAATCTGGTCGACGACCTGAATGAAATGGCCGGAAAAGAACCGAAAAAGCCGAGAAAAATTTCGATCACATTTAAAGCCGCCGAAGCGCTAAAGATAATCGCGCGGGAGGAAAACAAAACCGGACAAGCGCTGAGGGTGACCGCCGACGAAAGCGGAAGATTTTGCATGGAATTTGAACCGAAGGCCGGGAAAGACGACTTTGTTTTTTCCCATCAAAAAATACCGGAGATGTCATTGATTGCTTCGGCTTCAGCCCTCAAGCGCATCGGCGGATCAAAAATTGATTTCAAAAACGGAAAATTCACGCTGGATCTGGATCATATTTGCGGTGACTGCGACGGATCGTGCGGCTGCAGCTGATATACCAAACAAAATTGTTAAATTGTTAAGAATGTATGAAACGTGCGTTTCGCTTGCTTGTCGGACAGAGCCTTGCTTGCCGGCCGAAGCAGATGCGAAGGCTGGCGAACAATTTAGCCATTTAACAATTTAACAATCGCGCACCGTCGATCTTGAACCTCATTAAACTGTTATCTTAAGCTATACTTCATCCATGATCCGCCTCCCTGCGGCTTTGGAACGAAAACTTGCCGAAATATTCCCCCGCGCCCGCGAGCGTGACCAGTACGTGACTGACCTGGTTTTGAAAGCGCTGGAAACCAAGCCTGAACCGGAAAAAGGCCAGCCGGTTGCGATCGGCGGCACTCTGCATCTTTTCACGGACGGCGGCTCGAGAGGCAACCCCGGCCAGGCGGCCATCGGCTGTGTACTGATCGATCCGCTGAAAAACAAAGTCCTCCGCGAATACGGCGAATGTATCGGCGTTCAGACCAACAATATCGCCGAATACCGGGCGTTGATCATCGGCCTGAAAATCGCAAAGGAATACCAGCCGAACCACCTGATGTGCCATCTGGACTCGGAGCTGGTGGTCAAGCAGCTAAACGGCGAATATCGGGTGAAGATGCCTACATTTGAGCTGCTGATAAAAGAAATAATGGAAATGAAAACCGGTTTCCCGCAGTTGTCTTTTGTCCACATCCCGCGTGAAAAAAACCTCCGCGCCGACCTTCTCGTGAAACGGGCGTTGGATGAGATGGCACAAGGTTTGAGAAAATAAATTTAGAATAAATGATAAAATTGTTATATTGTTAAATTGCTAAATTGCTTTTTAATTACACCAACTAACGTTCCGCTTGCGAACAATTTAGCAATTTAACAATTTAGCAATGGTATCGCGTTTAATTTCAATAATGATCGGCTCATTAAGCGCATTTATTTTTTTTATTCCCGTTTCCGCATCCGCCTACCCAGCCTATTTGACCTACACCTACAACCATCATATTTTTTCAATCAATGCTCTGCGGCATCCCGAGTGGCGGATCAAAAAAAAGGCCTGGTTTTTCCATGGTCTGCCGGCGGTTCCTCCCGCCAGATTTTTGGCCTACGGCAAAGACGAAACGTACCCGGCCGGCTGGACATACCAGGAACAGACCGCCTGGTCGAAGGAAGCCATAGCCGAAACAGTCGCCACTGAAATATCCGCCAAGCTGGACCGTCCGGCGGGCGACGTCGTCATTTCGCGAAACGAAAGCGGCAGCGTGGTTTTCGGCGGTTACGGTCTGACCGGGCTCCAAGTAGACAAAAATCTGGCGGTAGAACTCACCAAAACCGCGCTCGAATCCGGAGTGTCATCCATAGTCCTGCCGGTATCGGTCACCCAGCCGAAAATCACGGTCTCGGACGAAAGCCTGAGACAAGCCGGCATCCGTGAAGTGGTCACGGTCGGCGAATCGGTTTTCGCCAAATCTCCGGTGAACCGGCGGCACAATATCGAAGTGGGGGTTAATCGTTTCAACGGCCATCTGATACCCAAAGGAACAGTTTTTTCTTTCAATGAGGCACTAGGACCGGTCAACCAAAAAACCGGGTACAAAAAAGAACTGGTGATCCAGGGCGATACCACTTTACCCGATTACGGCGGCGGGCTGTGCCAGGTGAGCTCCACGGCTTACCGCGGACCATGGGAATACGGTTTGCCGATCGTGCAGCGGAAGAACCACAGCTACGCCGTCAGTTATTATAGTCCACAGGGAACCGATGCGACCATATTTCCGCCCAACGTTGATTTAAAATTCAAGAACGATACTCCCGGCGGCCTTTTGATCCAAAGCTTCACCGATTCAACCGACCGGGCATACTTCATTTATTACGGGACAAAAGACAACCGGCAATCAGAAGTCTTCGGACCGTATATCTCAGGCAGGATCGCGGCGCCCCCGGAGGAAAAAATCATCTACACCACGGAGATCCCGCCCGGTGAAAAAAGGAAAGCCGGCGAACGCCATGACGGTATGAAAGCCGTCTGGTATCGCCGGGTCCGGATGGAAGGAACCGGCGCCATACTGGAACGTGTTTTTTCCGCTTACCAGGCCCGCCCATTGATTTATCAGATCGGCCGGACGAGCTCTGACATGGCCAGCCCGACCCTCGGGGATTTGAGCTCGACCCCCAGCTGGCTGCCAAGCAAACCCTGAACGAACCGTTCCAATTCCTTCAGGATAGGCTTGGGAATGACCGGCGGGTTTAGCAAGTCCATCTCGCCTACCCCGGCAATAATTGAGCTCAGTTCCGGCGATACCCGCATGCCGCTTTTCTCTTCGGCCTTCAGACTCAGTCCCCCGAACCTGCTCAAGACTATTGGCTCCCCGGGCTTGAAAGGCAGATGGCTTACGGCCGAATGGGTGGCCGAAGGCAGCGACCCCAGGATACTGAGAAGCTTGAGCTGAAAAAGAGTCACCGTGATACGCGAATCCGGCTTCTTGCAGGCACGCAGAAATATATTCGTCAGTGCATAAATTTCAGGAAGCGGTGTGCCTTCTTCCGTTAGTTTCAACACCGTTTCTATGCCATGTTCGGCACAGAAAAAAGTTTCCGGATCCCGCCATGAATTGCTGTAATTATCCAGGCAGGTTACGGCGGAAATAGTCAGTCCGGCCGACCTGAGTTCGCAAGTCAGATGGATCCGGTGCAGCGGCATGAGTCCGGCTGCCCGCCGGCTTTTCATCCGGCGCACCCCGCTGCCCCGGGCAGCGACTCTGCCGTAATTCTCCGTAAGCAGTATGCAAAATCGGTCGCTCTCCCCGACATTGAATGTCCGGAGAACGATGGCCTGATCGGACCAAATTTTGGACATGAATAAATTGTTAAATTATCTGCATGCAACAATCGTGCGGTTCGCTTGCGACCTTCGACCAGCTCATACCATTTTGCATTTAAAACATAACTAATCGGTCATTCGTAACGGCATCATCTCGTACCGCGTAGCGTTTACTCAAGCCAAGAACTCCATACCGCCAGCGCGTCTGATTAAGAACGTTTTAAACGCGAAGTGGTATCAGGTCGCCCAGAATGACACAGATGATTGTGCCAGATAAGGTCGCCCTGAGTTAATCGAACGGGCGAACAATTTAACAATATAACAATTTAACAATGAAACAAAATTCAATAATAATTCAGTCTTGCTCATTAATTATGTGACAAAAGAGGCAGTGCCGCCATCTCCACCTGCGATTTCAGAGCGATGAACGTGCCTAGTAACGCGACGATCAAAATAACGCCCAGCTCGAGGGGAAGCAGCCAACCGAGTGATGCCGTAAGCAATGCCGACACCGCCTGGAACCAAATACCGAAGGCCCCGCCAAAGGCCAAAACCGGCAGAAACGAGGGCATAAAATATATCACCATGGCGGCGAATCCGGCGGAGATAATCAGCGCCAGGGAAAGCAGGCAGAACATCTCGGTGCAAAAGGGCAAAAAAATCGTGAACCTGTCTGCTCCCACCAGCTGCTCGACGAAAAGCTCTTCGCGTTTGGCTGCGGCGCGCCGGCGCACCAATTCGACCACTACGAATAAGATAACCATGACGAGCAGGCCGACGATCAGCAAAAGCAGTGACCTGACGGTGACGGCGGCTTCGGCGATTTTCGCCACCTGCCGCTCCTGGTCGGTGGTCTCGGAGAGGAAACTCGGGTTCACCACTTTTGTGAACACGGGCTGCTTCAAAAACCGGACAAATTCCGGATAGTCCTCCAAATTCCTGAGCCTCACCCCCAGCGTTTCCGGAAAAGGATTCTCTATGCCGAACCTGGTCAGAAAACCGGTAAGCTCCGGATCCCGATTTTTTTGTCTCTCGTATGCCTGCTCCCTGGTGATGTAAATCACATCCGAAACGTACGGCAGCTGACGGATATTCTGGTAAAGATCCTGGATCTGTATGTCGGTCGCGCTGTCCAGTATCTCCAGCCGCAGATCGGTTTGTTCTTTTACGAGTGTCAGTCCGGCATGCGCTCCGAATGTAAGCAGCACTATTATTTGCCCGAGAAACAAAACGCCGAAAAGCGAACCGAGCGACATGGCCCAACCTTGCTGGCGTAAAACATTTTGAAGCCCCCGGAGTAATCCACGCCTAAGGATCTGAAGCAGCATGGATCAGATTGTATCAAAAAAGAATGCAGAATTTATGAAACTCTGAAAAATTGTTAAATTGTTAAATTGCTAAATTACCAAGAAAGCATGAAACGTGCGTTTCGCTTGCGACCTTCGACCAGCTCATACCACTTCGCGTTTAAAACGTTCTTAATCAGACGCGCTGGCGGTATGGAGTTCTTGGCTTGAGTAAACGCTACGCGGTACGAGATGATG
>MFXU01000050.1:0-609 GCA_001788965.1 Candidatus Peribacteria bacterium RIFCSPHIGHO2_02_FULL_51_15
GTTTAGATAGATGAAAAAGTTCGGTGCTATTTTTTTAAACAAAACAAAAACATCCCCCTTCTACCGACGTAGGAGGGAGAAGGGGTTAGGGGATGAGGCGGAGATGCTCTTCAATATTTCTCAACACATCGGTCATATTCTCGATGATCTCTTCGTTTTTGAATCTGATTATCGGGATATTGAAATCCTGTGCGATTGCTTCGGTTCTTTCCGTATCCTCTTTAATTTTGAAATCATGTACCAATCCATCAATCTCTATGATCAGCTTGGGTTTTGTGCATAGAAAATCTGCTATGAAACGTCCGACAGGCACTTGCCTTCTGAATTTCAGATTATGAAATTTTCTGTTACGCAAACTATTCCAGAGCAGTATTTCTGCTTGTGTGGATCTTTTACGAAGTTCTTGCGCATGACGCGCGGCATGAGGAAGAGGATGTTTGATTGGCATTGGGTTTTATTATACCGCCTCACCCCCGGCCCCTCTCCCTCGCTTGCGCTCGGTAGAGGGGAGCTCTGTTTAGATAGATGAAAAAGTTCGGTGCTATTTTTTTAAACAAAACAAAAACATCCCCCTTCTACCGACGTAGGAGGGAGAAGGGGTTAGGGGAT
>MFXU01000050.1:629-5466 GCA_001788965.1 Candidatus Peribacteria bacterium RIFCSPHIGHO2_02_FULL_51_15
AAAGATTACTTTTCCATAAAAACCCATAGCTCTGACCCAAAAAAAACACCTGTTCGCCTTTGCCACTTTGCTGTCGGTGTTTTTGGTGTTGCTTCTGGCTTCCTCGGGAGCCCGTCCATCCAGCGCTCAGGGAGTCTGCGGTGACCGGGCAGTGGATACCGGTGAACAGTGCGACGACGGCGACCTGGTGAACGGCGACGGCTGTTCCTCGGAGTGCCGCAGTGAAATATGCGGAAACGGCATCGTAGACGAAGCCGAACAATGCGACTCAGGCCCCCTTAACGGCATTCAGGGCAACGATTGTTCCCTGGCCTGTTTCTTCCGGTTTTGCGGCGACGGGACAACCGACCCCGACCGCGGCGAACAGTGCGACGTAGGCGGAGGCAACGGAGAGCCCGGCGGTTCATGCGCAGGCGGCTGCAAATTAAACTTACAGGCGGCGAGTTCTTCATCTTCATCCTCCCTCTCCTCTTCGGCTGCCTCCGAGGAAGGCGGCGGCACCAAAGGATATTGGATGTATAAGCCATCGGTCGAAACCGGGGTGACGCCGGCTGCGGTTACTCCGACTGTTGTCTCGGAGGCAAAGGCCGCCGCCGTTTTCCTGGCGCAACCGGCTGCGGAGGACATCAAAGAATATTTTACAAGGGAGGAAAATCTGGCTCTGGAAGGAATAATCAAAAAGCTTTCATCCGGTCGCAGGCTTAAGCCCGCAGAGCGCGAGCAGGCCAAAGAGCTTTCACGGAAATTTCAGGAAACCAAAACGACCGAACGCGACCGTTACGTAAATTTGCTGAAGGACTTTATTTCAACGCCGGTCAGTTCCAGGGTTGTCGCCGACCAGAATCTGTCGAGAGAAAAACTGTCCGCGCCGGACCTGGCGCTTGCCGCCGCGGAGCTTAAAAAAATCGTAAAAATACTGCCGCCCGAAACTCTGAA
This sequence comes from Candidatus Peribacteria bacterium RIFCSPHIGHO2_02_FULL_51_15, assembly GCA_001788965.1. Lineage (GTDB taxonomy): Bacteria > Patescibacteriota > Gracilibacteria > Peribacterales > Peribacteraceae > 2-02-FULL-51-10. Next base: position 1,566 of record MFXU01000050.1, read on the forward strand.
AAAGAAAGTAGTCGAGCAGGTAGCGGCATTGAAAGTACTGGGAGTGGATATAGAGCCCGAGATCGGGGCCTACGAAGCCGAACTGACTGACGAGCGGGCAGTGCGGGTCTTCTCGGCATTGAAATCGGTCAAGGAAGCAGCCGAAAAGCGTTCCACGCCGGATCTGAAGCTGTCTCTTTTGGAGCTGGAGCGGCAGGCATCCGCGCTGCTTCAGGCCGCCCCTCTGCTTGAAAGGGAATACGGGCTTAAGCGTGAGGAATTGGAGCCGCTTGTCAAATCTCTGAACAAGGCCATCGGCCGGGCAGGCAAAGAAAATGTCCAGCGGGTGATCGAAAACGTCGACCGGCTCATTTCCGTTTTCGAGCAGAAACAGGTCATAACCAGGTCCGACATCATATCTCTAAACATCAAAAACCCCCATGCCGCAGCCGCGGTGCGCCTCGCGCAGGATGCCGGCTGGCGTCCTGAGGGTTATGAAGTATCCGGGCTGATAAATGAGCTCGCAGACCGCGCCCCGGAAAAATACAAAAACTTCTTTGAAACAGGGTCTCAAAATGAACAAAAGGCCGCTCTACTGGATTATCTCCAGGGCTCTGACCGGCTGATCGCGATGCTCTCGTTTCTGAATCAAAAAAACAGGCCGGATATGGAAGCGCGCTACCGCCTGCTTCTATCGGATATCCAAAGTGTCGGCAATAAAAATATGGGTTCGGGTTGCGAGGTTTCCATGATCGCCGCACTCGGTTGCGCCGACGATTTCATGACCGATCTTGAGCGGGAGTACCGCGAGGCGGACAAAATAAAAGGATTTATCGGCATGCTTCAGGATCTTTTCGGAATCGGATCATGAATGAACCACTCGCCACTTCCGGCAAAAATACCGGGTCAGCTGTCCTGCCGGTCTCCCTGCCTCCGGCCGTCCAGCCGAAGGCGATCGACCTGGCGGTTTTGAAAAAAGGAACCAAAGACTTCCTGGAATTCGTGGACGGGACCAAGGAGCTTTGCTTCGGTTATCTCTATCACCGGACCGGCTCAAAAAAATTGTCCCTGACTCTCCTGAAGGAGATTTATTTATCCGTGGAAGCCAGGGCTATGTCGCTTTGGTGGTTTAGGCGGCTCGATCTGAAACTTTTGCTCGATGCGGCCGACCGGGAACTGAGTCTGGTCAAGCCGGAAGAAGCTGACCTGGACAGAGAGTGGCTGCCGGCTTTGGCCGGCTTTTCTCCAGAGGAACAAAAGTCGGTTTCATCGTTGCATGACGCGCTCTGGACCCTCGCTCCGGAGGGGCAGCGCGTACTGATACTTTCCCTTTTACTCGGACTCCCGGATGACCGCATCGGGCAACTGACGGGCATTCGGCCGACAAAAATTAAAAATGAAGTTGAAACGGCTGTAAAGTCTCTGGTCTCACGTTGGCAACCGCCCGAAAGCGTGCTTTCGAAGCTTCAAAACCTGGCCAGCTCCCCCGCGCTGGACATCGCGCAGGAAACCGACCTCCGTTTTCAAGTCGTGGAAAAATACAACGCTCTCCGGTTTAGGAGATACCAGTGGATAATAATCGGGGCGCTGTTCGCCGTACTCTCAAACGTGATCGTCGCCAGCGTGCTGGCCTTCGCCGTCGTGACCCAGCCGCCGTCATCGCTTCGGGGCAGCCGCAAAGAGGTGGCTTCATTCGACGCTCTTCTGTATCAACGCGAAATGAAAGTCGCCGAAACCCGGCGCCTGATTTACGCTTCGTTCAAAGAAACCCAAAAAATCGCGGCTTACGATGCGACTAGAAATCTCACGTCTCTCGGGCTCGGCGCTGCTCTGCAGGCATTCACCGCTCAGCAGAAGACCGAAGCCCAGGTGGACAGGATCATAAAACTTCTGGAGCGAGCCAGGACGGCCCTCGGCCCCCTCATCGACGGCCCGATTTTCGCGGTAAAGGCGGTGCTGAATTCGGGAACGTGACCATGATTAAAAGGATTTCCATACCGTGTCCCGTTTACGGTGGTCTCCGGATACTCGATCCAGCGGAAGGTGATGCCGCTTCCGAGGTTCTATTTTTCACTTCGGTCCTCTTAATTCCTCCGCCTTCCTTCCCAAATCAATCGCGTAAGACTTGAGATCCAGCTTTATTTTCGCCTCGCCCGACTCCATCGCCGCACCGGCCACGGCCGAAGCGACGTCCGGCAAAAGCCGCGTATCGAAAGGTTTTGGCAGGAAATAATCCTTCCCGAACGAAAGTGTTTTGAGCCCGTATGCTTCCAGTAATCCAGCCGTGACTTCCTTTTCGGCCGCCGCCGCTATGGCCCGGGCCGCGGCCAGCTTCATCGGGTCGTTTATCCGGCGGCTTCGCGTATCCAGCGCGCCGCGGAAAATAAAAGGAAAACACAACAGGTTGTTTATCTGGTTCGGGCTGTCGCTTCGGCCAGTGGCGATGATCACGTCCGGCCGGATGCTTTTCGCGAGCCACGGATCGATCTCGGGGTCGGGATTGGCCATGGCGAAAACTATCGGATTATTCGCCATAGATTCGAGCATTTCCGGAGTCAGGATGTTGGCTTTGGAGACACCGATGAAAATGCCGGCATCCTTCAGCGCATCGGCCAATGTGATTTTTTCCGTGTCACTGGCGAACGGCATTTTGTATTGATTCACGTCTTCTTTCCGGCCGGTCCGGATCACGCCTTTTGAATCGCAGATAAGAAGCCGCTCTTTTCCGACACCGAAAACCCGGAGCATGGCCGCGACGGCCAGACCGGCCGCTCCGGCTCCGTTTATTACAATCGATACGTTTTCCCAATTTTTCCCGGCTATCTTCAAAGCATTGATCAGGGCGGCGCATACGACCACGGCGGTCCCGTGCTGGTCATCGTGAAAGACCGGAATACTCATTTTTTCGACGAGCTCCTGTTCGATCCGGAAACACTCCGGCGCCTTGATGTCTTCCAGATTTATTCCTCCGAACGTCGGTTCCATGAGGGAGACCGCCCGGATGATTTCGTCCGGATCAGCCGAATCGATTTCGATATCGAAAGCGTCGATATCCGCGAACCTTTTGAATAAAACCGCCTTGCCTTCCATCACCGGCTTAGAGGCCAGCGCCCCGCGGTTACCGAGCCCCAGCACCGCGCTGCCGTTACTTATCACCGCCACCAGGTTTCCTTTGCTTGTGTAGCGATATGCGTTTTCCGGATCTTCGGAAATTTTTTCCACCGCTCCGGCCACGCCCGGGCTGTAAGCCAGCGCCAGGTCGCGGGCCGTGCGTATCGGCTTGGAGGTTTTGACCGCGATTTTTCCCCGTGGTTCCGCCTCATGAAAAGCGAGCGATTCTTTTGAAAGCGGATGGTCCATTGCAGGGTGGATTAAGCGGCGTGCCGTGGATTGTAGCACCAAACTGAGGCCATTTCCTTACCGAAAACGAGACTGAACGCCTTGTCCCTTCTCATCAATGATGAGACTGCCCTTCGGGCAGTGCCGGGCGGGAACGCCCGGCCTGGAAAAAAATTATGGGTGAAGTGGCATTAAATATTCTGCGGAGGATCGAGAAGCAAATCGATGAGCGCGTGAGTGTGGCTGCCTTTTTCACCGATACTTCGCAGAGTCACGACTCCGTCTTTCTGAGATACGACCATTCCTTCTTCCAATTTATTTATCCCTTTTACAAATCCAAACTGATTGACGCATTTTGGCACTGGCCAGTCCAATGTTTCGCCAATTTCTGTCGGGGATGTCATGGAGACAGGGGAAAGATCAAGCAAACGATACAATGAAGCAGCTATTTGTCAAAAAGGTTTGCGTGAATTACCGAGTCCAAATGAAAGTTTGTAACTGCTCACTGACTCTGCAGTCATCGCCTCACTCCGGCGCTGCGGCGCCACCTCTCTCCCAAAAAGGGAGAGAGGAATCCGTATTA
>MFXU01000051.1 GCA_001788965.1 Candidatus Peribacteria bacterium RIFCSPHIGHO2_02_FULL_51_15
GCGAGGCTTTGTTTGCCGAGTATGAATTCACGGAAGCGGGAGAGCATGCGGGTCTTCATCGGAACGACTGTCAGGGCTGGAAGAGCTGCGGAAGGGGCGTGTTTTTCTCCTCTTTCCTCAGCCAAAAGCCCGGCCCAGAGGGATTCGAAAGATGCGCGTTCCACCCTGGCCAGCTCGGGGTAGCGCAGGAAGCAGGCGGTCTGATCGGTGAAATTTATACAGGCGATGGTCCCGTCGACGATCGTTTTTTCGAAATCGATCGGAGACTCGGACTCGTGGACGAGAAGCGTCTTGCGATATTCAAACGCGTCCTTAGACTGATATCTGCGGGCGAGCGTGGTATCCGGCGCGATGATCCGTTGGAAGATCTTGCGGTATTGGCGCTTTCTGAAGAGATCGACACGGAAAGCGCGGAGAGGATCTTCTTCGGCTTTGTAGAGGATCGGCGTGAAGGTGAGCAGCTCCTGCCCGGTCTCGAGAAGCTTCAGGTACGCCTGCTCGATGCCGTCTGTCCCATGGAAATATTCCAGCTCGGGCTTGTGACGGTCCAGCTTCAATGAATTTACGAAAGATGAGAAATCCTGGTGACGGCGGTCGAGCTGCTCATGGCGCTTCTTCATATCGCGCTCCATCCATTTGATGATCGTATCGAGCGAGTGGATGGAATATTTCGGCTGATCGTTCAGCATGTCCCGCTGCGCTATCCCCTTGACCAAGAGTTTCTTCATCGCCTGATCGAGCACACCGGTAGACTTGCCGGTCTTGGTCGCGAGCCCCCGTAGCGTCATGGCATCCTCCTCGACCAGCTTCTTTAGCAGCAGTATCTCGGTCCCCGAAAACCCGGCTTCTTTGAGCGCTGTCTCGATGCTGGTGGGAAGGATGGAATTCATAATTATTATGGAAATCTGCGAATATTAAAAAAATCGCCCTTTCTTTGGGCGACGGTTTTTTGCTCGGTCAGATCTGAAAAAATGATGAGAGGCCAAAGAGCGCAAATCATATTAAAAATCAGCATACTCTCCCTGCCGGTGAGAAAAACGTACGGCATAAAAGGAATAATAAGAAGTTAATTCTTATTCAGACAACCTCGTACTCTACACTAGTATTTTCTTACGTCAATATCATTTTGATGGCTTACAGAAGCCAATCTTGATTTTATATTTTTACAACTAACTTACTCATATAATCTCGAACTCCGCGGCCGGGGACGGCCGCTGCTGTATCGATAAAAATTAATTGAAGAATCGAAATTATCAAAGCATTCGGTTATACACATCCATTTCCCCCTCTCATTCGCCCCCTCCCCCAACCCCTCCCCCGACGCGCGCGTTCGAGCTCGCGCGAATCGGGAGAGGGGAGGAAAACCATAAACAAATGTCTCCCTCTCCCGGCTGTCATGCCGCAGCATGACCCGGGGGAGGGTCGGGGTGGGGGCTGCGCTTCCGCAAAATAAACACTTCGTGATGTGGCATGGGCATCCTGCCCATGGGTGCACGTGGCGTCCCGCCCGTGCAAAAGCCCGGTGCAACTTTTCCGAATTCAATCGTTTCGCATGGGCGAGACGCCCATGCCCCCACGGCCGAGACGGCCGTGCCACATCGCGGCTGCGAATATTTCAGAGCTCCACCCTCCCCTCTTTTATAAGCCGCTTCAAATCCTTTTCAAAAGTAACCATCCCATCCTGTGCCCCGGTCTGCAGCACGCTACCCAGCTCGGCCAGACGGTGTTCGCGGATGATGTTTGCCACGGCGGGTGTTTTTACCAGTATTTCCCGGTTGGCAATTCGGCCGCCGCCTTTTTTGGGATAGAGCCTCTGGGCCACCACGGCCTTCAGCGACAAAGACAGCTGGACACGCACCTGGGCCTGCTGATGCGGCGGGAAGACGTCGACGATCCGATCGATGGTTTGTGTGCTGTTCGGAGTGTGTAGCGTAGCCAGCATCAGGTGACCTGTTTCGGCGAGCGTCAAAGCCAGTGAGATACTTTCGAGATCGCGCATTTCGCCGACCATTACCACATCAGGATCCTGTCTCAAAACATGCTTCAACCCTTCGGGGAATGATGGGAAATCGGTCCCGAGTTCTCTTTGACGGACCAGCCCTTTTTCGGGAAGGAACCGGAACTCGATTGGGTCTTCCAGCGTGATGATATTCAGCGACTCGGTGTTCAGTAATTCCTGTACGATCGCGGCCAGGGACGTGGATTTTCCAGATCCTGTCGGTCCGGTAAAGAGTACGATGCCGTCTCTTTGACGGCAAAGATTCATGACTGCCCCGGGCATCTCCACATCGGCGAGAGTCGGAACTTTGTTCGGAATCAACCTGGCGGCAAAAGCCGGGGCGCCGGAAGCCATGTGACAATTTATCCTGAGCCGCGTGCCGTCTTCCAGCAGATAAGAACAATCCAGATCGCCATCGGCCAAAAACCGCTTGTATTGGTTTTCATTCAGAAATTTATGGATCAGGGCGTTTACCTCGGACTCAGAAAGCGCCTGTTTGTCGATCGGAGTCAAAACACCGTCGATCCGGAGCACCGGCGGATAACCGGTTATCACATGGATATCGGAGGCTCGCTTTTGGGTGGCAGCCGTCCAGAGGTTCTGTTTGGGCATCGTATTATTGTAGCAGAAAAACAAGCTTTTTTATAGGTAATTTGACGACTTGGAAAAGAAACCGAGGAGTCCGAAGAAACCGACGAAACCGAAGAAAAGAAGTTATCCTCGGACTCTTCGGTTTCCTCGGTTTCTTCGGTTTCTTTTTTCAAACTTCTTTCGCCTTCCTTCCCATCTCCATCACCTGTTTGCAGACTTTTTCCAGCTGCGCTTCGTCGAGATCGAAGTCGAAACCTTCCTCCAGCCAGTTACTGAGTACCTGCGCCTCACGATCCTTGTCCGGCTCGTCTTCATCGAGCTGGGTGATGATCTGTTTGACCAAAAACGTCCTCCTGGAGAGCAATTCCACGATTTGTCGGTCGACTGCGTCTACCTGCCGGCGGAGATCGGATACTGATGGCATCGCTGGGCGATATACTCGCCACTGGGAGAGATTTTGCAATTGACAGGGAAATTAAGAGTTGGAAATTGATAGTTTGTTAAATTAGAAACGAAGATAAAAGGTAAGGTAGGTAAGGTAGGTGTTAAATCAAACCTTGCTAAAATAACATCATGGATAAAGCCCAAGCCAGAGAACGGATCGAAAAACTGAAAGCGGAAATTTGGCGTGTGAACCGGGCTTATTTTATTGATAACAAAAACCTGGTATCCGAAGAGGTGCGGGACTCACTGAAGCGCGAGCTTATCTCACTCGAAAAAAAATTCCCCGATCTCATCACGCCCGATTCACCTACTCAACGCGTAGGAGCGCCGCTCGATGGCCGGACAGCGAAACGGAAACATATTTATGCCAAAGAATCGCTTCAGGACGCCTTTTCCCGAGCAGACATGGATGACTGGATCGATCAGATGAAACGGTCACTGGGAAATGAAAATGTGAAATTCGAGTTTGAAACGGAATTAAAAATTGATGGACTGAACATTTCCCTGGTTTATGAACTTTCTTCGCTCCCAACCCAAACCCCAACCCATAACCGCGACAACAAAGGAAAAATGTATCACCTAACTCGCGCGGTCACCCGCGGAAATGGCATCGAAGGCGAGGATGTAACCCACACGGTCCGGACCATCGAAAGCATCCCCCTGTCATTCGAATTGCCGGATGAATACCGAAAAAACGAGTGGCCCGAAGTGATGGAAATCGGTGGTGAGGTTTATCTCGAAAAAAAAGCGCTGGAACGGATAAACTCGAAGCTTCGAGGCGAGGAAAAATTCGCCAATCCGCGCAATGCGGCAGCCGGATCGGTACGCCAGCTGGATCCAAAGATCGCCGCCGGGCGGGATCTGGAAATGTTTTGTTATTCGCTGGATACGCTCAGCACCGACACGCTGAAAATAATGAAACAAAAACAGCTGATGGATTTTCTCCAGGACTGCGGCCTGCCGGTCCAGCCGCAATACGGCGTTTACGCTTCCATCGATGAAGTGGAAGAACTCTATAAAAAAGTCGGAAAAGAAAGAGACAGCCTGCCGTTTGATATCGACGGCATCGTCATAAAAGTAAACGACCGGCGGATGCAAAAGGACCTGGGTTCGACCGCCAAAGCGCCCCGGTACGCCCGCGCGCTCAAATTTGAAGCCGAACAGGGGACGGCGCAGATCCAGGCCATCGAGCTGCAGGTCGGGAGAACCGGGGCCATCACTCCCGTGGCCCATCTCACACCGCTTAAGCTGGCGGGCACGACCGTGACCCGCGCCACGCTTCACAATGAGGATGAAATCAAGCGGCTCGATATTCATGTCGGAGACACAGTCATCGTCCACAAAGCCGGAGACATAATCCCCGAAGTGCTGGAAGTATTGCCCGGTCTGCGAAAAAAAGATTCGGTTCCGTTCCATTATCCGAAAGACTGTCCCAGCTGCGGGACGCACCTGATCCGTCCCGAAGGAGAAGCCGTGCACCGCTGCCCTAACCCCAATTGCGCGGGCATCCGCCATGAACGTCTGACGCATTTCGCCTCGCGATATGCGATGAATATCGAGGGGCTCGGATTCGAAACCGTCGACGGACTGATCCGCGCCGGTCTGGTCAGCGATGCCGGGGACATCTTCTTTTTGAAGGCAGAGGAGCTGCTCGGCTTGCCGCTGTTTAAGGAAAAGAAAGCCGGAAATCTTTTGAAATCGATAGAAAAAGCGCGGAGATCGCCGCTCGAAAATTTCATCTTCGCGCTCGGCATCCGGCATATCGGCCGGGAAACGGCCGACGTGCTGGCCCGTTCCGTCCCCTGGCCGAAGCATGGCGCGCAAACGACCGTCACGCCCGCGATATTCGGAAAAACGCTCCAGGACATGGCGCTGGAAGACCTGTTCAACATCGACCAAGTCGGCGAGACCTTGGCCCGCTCGATAAAATCCTGGGCCGATGACGCGGACAACCAGGCGCTTTTGAAAAAAATCGAACAAGGCGGCGTTCATCTGATCCTCCCTCACGGCACCTCGGTGACACAGGTTTTCGCAGGTCTGACCTTTGTGATTACCGGAACACTGCCGACACTCGGCCGCGAAGACGCGAAGGCGATGATAAAAGAACGCGGCGGCAAGGTAAGCTCATCGGTAAGCCGTAAAACAAACTACCTGCTCCTCGGCGCGGATCCGGGAAGCAAGCTGGAGGAGGCGAAGAAGTATGGAGTCAGAGTGATTGATGAGGTGGAATTTAAAAAGATGTGTGGATGAGCGGAGAGCGATGAGCGGTTAGCGGGTAGATTGGAAGTAATTCAATAAGCGCTTGCGACTCATCGCTACCCGCTAGCCGCTCATCGCTTATCAGTGCTCCTGTTGCATGCAAAATTCTGTTGACATGTAAAAACTCTTCCCTATTCTTTCCCCGTGAATTTTCCGCGCCCGCTCATCGTCCGTCGCCGCCCCGCTTCCAGCGAGGTGCAGGGCTGATGCGCGAAAAATCGATCCCCCTGAAAACCTCTCTGGAAGCCAATCCGGAGTTTTTTATTTTGTACACATGCTCAATAAATTCGAAAAAACAGCGGCAGCCTACGACCAGCTCTATGAGGGCAAAGTAGTGCTGGTGAAAGTCAGCGGTGCCGAAATAAGCGGCGAAAATTTCCCCAAGCTGGTGGAAGACATCCGGTGGATGATCGAAAAAAAGATCCGGGTGGTGCTGATCTTCGGCGGGGGGGACCAGATCACCAAAAAATTCAAGGAAGCTTCCGGCAAAGACCGGCCGAAGATAGACGGCATCGGCGTAACGGATCCGGAAGTACTGACAAAAGGGGTAGTCCCCTCTTTCAATGAAATAAGAGCGCAACTGAAGGAAATCCTGCTTCCGGAAACGATATTCATCGAGCCCAAAGCGATGATCTGTGAGATCCATCCGGATCCCCGCTACGGGCTGGTGGGGACACCTCAGGCAATCGAGCTTCCCGATGCTCCCTTATCGGCCGTCGGCTTCGTCGGCACCGCGGGACCGGACGAAGAATATCCGCAAGAACTTGAAACCGAAACCGGCGCGAGGAATTTAAACGTCAACGCCGATGATGTTGCCGTGGCTTTGGTCAAACAATATTCCGCACTGATAAACGAGCTGATTTTCATCACCAAAGAAGGGGGAGTAAGAGACAAAGAATGGAATCTTTCTCCGCTTCTTACAGATAAACGGCTGGAACGAATCCTGAGCGGAGAAGACCCGGATATCCCCGTGGAAGGGGGAATGAAGAAAAAAGTGGAAGCGATATTGAGCGTCCTGAAAAAAGTGGGAAAAATAGCTATAACCGATGCGAGAGGACTCAGGTCCGAGATCGAAAGGTGGAAAGGCACGGGTACTTTCTGCGCCGATACGGATCAAATGCAATTCGAGGAAATGCAGCCGATCGAGGAACCGATTTTTGATGAAGTCTATGAGGAATTCGTGCAAGCCGGGATTTTCAGACAGCGGACTCCGGAGGAAATCGCGGAACTGAAGCGGTATCACGTGATGCTCAGGGTGAAAAACTCGCCCCTTGGCGGGCTTTCACTTGTCCCAAAAGAAGGCGGCTGGCTGGAACTGTCGGCTCTCTGGGCCGGAACAGTGGGAAACGGTGTGGGGCAGATCCTCCTAGATTCAGCCCTTAAAAAAGGCCAGGGCCGGCTTTATGCGCTGGCGCTGGAATCGAGCGCCGAATCGATAAAAGCGTTCCAGGGAAACCCGGGGTTCAGATGTCTCGGAAAAATATCCGAGGCCAGGAAAAACCATTGTGAGGAGTTGCCGCCGCATCTCCGGGATAACCGGAAATACGATGTAACTGCGAGGGACCCGTACGTATTCGTCGGGGTTGCGGGTTGAGAATAGATGAACTCAAAACCGCGGCCTAAAAAAGCCGCTGCTTTATCAAAAAAATAAAATAGACCCAGCAGCGCCCTTTCAGGGCGCGGTGATGCAAGGCGACATTTTTCCCCGTATCAAACCAAAAACCCCCTCTTCATATCCAGCTTCTGCGAAGAGACGATCTTTTTGTTTTCCATTAATTTCACTTCCCAGCTCAGATTAATCTTTACTTTCAATCTGGTATCCGAGACCAGCTTCAGCCGCAATTTTTGTCCCGGTTTTATCGGAACCGGTTCTAAAAGCGGCAGATAAATCTGTTCCCAATGCGTCGGCGGATCATGGGGACCGGTTGAGAGATTTATTCCCGGTACCAATTCGGCATTCCACCATAAAGCGAAACCGTAAACGTTGTAGAGACGCCCCGCCGGGGCGTCTCTACCATCGGATTCCCAAGTTACCGAGGCCTTCCTAACACTCGAGTTCTTCTTTTTAAAATCTATCTCATCCCATTTCTTCGCACTGATAATTTCTTCGGGACGGATTTTTTTGACGTATATGTTGTTAAGTGCGATTTCCCGGGCTTCCTTCATGTCCAGATCGTAACCCACATCGGCCATCACATCGATTTCTTTTTGTAAGCGATCCGAGATTACCGGTGCGACGAATTGTTCGATCCGGCCCGGGATTATGATTCCGCCTGGTTTCAGAAACCGCTTGGCGTCCTCAATGATCTCGATGATGTTTTCCTCCAGTGCGTAATTTCCAAGTATCTCGGCGACCATCATGTCCGCCGGCCCGGCCTTCGTCACGTCCATCGAATGTTTGTTTATAAACGTGCAATTTTTGATTCCGTTACTCATGGCCAGTTTACGGCTGACACCGGATATATCACCGTAATCAATCAAAGTGCAATGCTTCGCTCCCATTCTGGAAGCCAAAAATGAAAGAAAGCCGGTGCCCGAACCGACATCGACGATTGTCGTCTTCCCGGATTGTACTGATTGTTTTAGGGCTCGATAGAAGGCTTCGTTGCGCACCTTGTCACCCAGTAATTTGCGTTGAAGCTCAATCATAAGAAAGTAAGGAAAGTAAGGAAAGTAAGGTAAGGGAGGTAAGGGAGGTAAGGGAGGTAAGGTAAGTGACAAAAAACATAATTTTACCTTCCTGACCTTCCTGACCTTCCTTACCTCCATTACCTTCCTTACTTTCCTTACTTTCCTTACCTAAATCAACGGTTCTTCAAAAGTTTCTTCCTCCGGTATCTCATCCTTCTTCGGCGGCTCACTGGCCGCTTCGTCCCATTTTCGGAGGCTTTCCTCCACTTCTTCCTTCGGCCGGCAGTATTTTTTTCGCGACGTCTCAATGATTTCCCGCGTGTGATCTTCCCCGATCCGAGGCACGTCTACGGTCCGCCCGGAAAACGCCTCGCGGATCTCGCCTTTGACCGACATCTTGGTATAGAACTCACGGACGCCGAGGTTGATGATGTCGCGTTCCTTGAAGATCGGCTCGTATTCTTTTTCCAGCACTCCGGCATCCTCGGCGCCGACCCGGAAGCTGATCATGGAGCCGACGTTGCCGAAGACCGTCTGGCGGATCTTGCTGCTCAGCTGGCCCATGTATTGGTGCGCGATAGTCAGGTTCAGGTGATATTTGCGTGCTTCGGACAGGATCTCGTAAAACGTGTCGGTGGCGAAGTTCTGGAATTCATCGACGTAGAAATAAAAATCGGTGCGTTCCTCCTCCAGCACGTTGGCCCGGCTCATGGCCGCCTGGTACATCTTCGTGATGATCATGGAACCAAGCAGTGACGAGTTTTCCTCTCCCAGAAGCCCTTTACTGACTTTCATCAGCAGGATTTTCTTATTGTCCATTATTTCGCGGATATCGAAACGCGTCACCGGCTGGCCGATGATGTTGCGGATCATGTTGGTCGCGACGAACTGGCCGACTTTATTTAGCAGCGGGGTGATGGCCTCGGCGTCGAATTTCTCGGACCAGGCGGCGAACTCCGAGACCCAGAAGCTCTTCACCACGTTGTCCTGGATCCGCGCCACGATTTTCTGACGGTAGTTTTTGTCGGTGAGCATCTTGAGAATCGACATAACCGTCGTGTTCGGGCTGTCTAAGAGGGCCAGCGTCGTGTAGCGCAACACATGCTCCAGGCGGTAGGTCCAGTTGTCGCCGAAAAGCTTCTTGAAGATGTCGAGAAAACCGATGGTGAGCTGCATCTTGTAGGCTTCCTCCACCTTCTCCAGCGGATTGAATGCGATCGGATTCTGGATATCTCCCGGATCGAATAAGACCACGTCGTTTACCCTGTTTGTCGGTACGAACCGCAGGACATTATCCACCAGATCTCCGTGCGGATCGAGTACGGCTACTCCCCGACCCCGATTCAAATCCTCGTGAACCAAAAGCTCAAGCAGTTTGCTTTTGCCGGAGCCCGATTTTCCGACGACATACAGATGCCGCCGGCGGTCATCCAGCCTCACGCCGAAGCGGACGAAGTTGTTGTGGTAATTCGTGACGCCGAAAACGCTGACATCGTCGCCCTCGCCCTCCCGCGGCAGGTCCTGCGGCGGAGCGGATTTTCGTGCCAGAACATGGACGATGTGCGACACGAAATCGGCATTCGGAAAATGGAACAGCGTCGCCACTTCCTTGCTGCTCTGGATAAATGCGGAAGCATGCGTCCGTTCACGGAAGCGCTTGAGAAAGGACGTCGAGTTTGTGACGCCCGTCGCCTTGAATCCGTTGATATCCGAATCGTTGAAATGATAAAAACTGTTTTTTATGGCTTCCAGCTTGCGGCTGCCTTCTTCGAAACTTCGCGTCACATAGGTGCACCTGATGGAAACCCGGAACGGTTTCATCTGATCCTTGGTTTTCGCGGCTTCCGCCCGGACCGTCTGGATCCCCTTCCGGCCTTCTTTCCTGAGCCGGTCTCGGATACTGAAGAACTTTTTCAGCGCCGCCAGCTTGTAACGGATATTTCGCAAAAAGTGGTAAAGGGCGCTGTCCGGATGCGGCTCGACGATTATCTGGACCCAGACCTGCTCGCCGCTTTCGATCTTCGAGATTACGGAGAAAAGCCGCGACATGCTGTCTTCTTCAAATCTTTCATAAGTTTTGATCGGATAAACGTCGCGCTCTTTCAGGATCAATTCACAGCCGGCAAAATTGTTGTGCTGCGGATTGAACCAGGCGGTGTAGTCGTTGGTCTCTTTTATCTCGGCGTCCGGAAAGGTGGCGTAGATCATGCCCTCTATCGTCTCCTTGTATTTCTCGTCCATGACGGCATAAAAATACGTGTACTGCTCGTAGCCGAAATATTCGAACGAAAACCGCTCGCGGGTGATGGTATTGCGCAAGCTTTCCAGCAAATCCTGGAACCTGGATTCCATTTTTTTGTTCTCATCCGTCCCCTGGGGCACGATGATGTGGAGGTAGCGCAGATCGGCCATTTCAAGGGCATATTCTTCAGGAAAATGGAGAATTTGTAAACATCAGAAAATGAATCAAATATTATGAAAATAATAAAGCGTTGTGGCACGGCCGTCCCGGCCGTGGGGGCATGGGCGTCCCCGCCCATGCGAAAATTCGGGCGAATCAAAACCGAAGCTTTCGCACGGGCTGGAAGCCCGTGCACCCATGGGCAAGCCCGTAAAGGCCGCGTGGCGGCCCACGTGCCGCTTTACGCGGATGCCCATGCCACATCGCGATGGCCTTCTTTTTGAATCAATAAACTTCCTTCAAATAACATTTCTCGCCCTTCGACAGGCTCAGGGCGAATCCTGTGCTCCGGTAAAAAGAGACAAAGGGCCTCATCTTAGAATACGGTGTTAACATAACATGATTCGCAATAAACGATTTCGGGGCGATCGGGTGAATAGCTTGTGGCAATTGGCTTTTGGCATTTGGCACATTGTCTATCCCAGAGCTTGCGCGGATTCCGCAGAGCCATGCGGTCCAGATGGCGCTGGTCGAAGCAGCGGCGCGGCACCGGCAAGCCGAAATCGCGATAAAATTTCAGCTCCGCTTTTTGGATCTTGAAAAGCTTCCCGGTCACTTCGCACTTCACCGCCCAATCCAGTATCTCATCGGGGGTTTGATCGATCGCATCCGGAAGCTGATCGCCGGAAATTATTTTTTCCGCCTGCGGCGATTCGTCTACCGCGTCCCGCCAATTCCAGCCTTTGGCTTTAACCTTAGATTCTTCAAGCGGGAAATATTCCTGGGCCACCGTTTCGTTGTAGCCATAAGGGCTCAGGCGGTGCGGAAAAAATTCACCGAATTCACCTGATTTCTTCATGTGTTCGATTATTTTCGGAACCAGTGCTTCGTATTCCTGCTGCGAGTATTGCTTATTGAAAATGCAATACTGCTTGTGTTGAAGGCCGATGCAGCCGAAGAGATCCTTCGAGCCGTTTTCGCAGTAACGACAGTAAAGAATGTTTGAAACATCGTTGGTGCAGGATTCGGAAAACGCGACGTTGTAGAAATTGTTCCCGAGCAAGTGATTTTCGAGTCCCAGCTCGCCGGGAAGTGCCCAGCCGTAGCAGTCGTAGCAACTTTTGGCTTTATGAAACCAGACGCAGTAACGGCAGTCTTCGCTGTAGGTGATGTCGTAGGAATCTTTGACGTTCCGGCTGTAGGAGATGTGATCGCCGGTGCAATTTTCGCTCCCGAAGCCGGCCATATATTTGTGCGGCAGAGTCAGACGCAGCTGTTCCCGTTTATTTAGCGCTTCCCTCCGCATCGCGGGGTTTTTGATCAAGGCAAACTGTTTTTCGAATTCTTCCTTCGAAACCGGTAGGTTTAGAATGTGGTATTTCTTGTTCGCCAGATTCACGCAACCGATACAGTTTGAGCAACCCTGACAGCTATAAAGCAAAGCTGAATCAAAACAGTTTTTGCAGAATTCCGAGAAAAGAAGGTTATTTGATTCATAACAATCCACGCATTCGTAGCAGCTCTCGGAATCGAAAGTGAAAAAACAGTCCATGATCCGGTGGCTGCGGTGGATGAAGGTGGAGTAAAGACATTCTTCGTTGTCGTTGGAAGCGAAGATCAGATAACAGTCCTTGTTTCTGGCCGAGAGATTGGTGAAATCGCTGTTCTGGTTCTGAAACCGCAGATTCATCGAAGGCAAAGGCACCGCGTGATGCAGCTCGTCCCATTGGTCGAAAAAAATCCGGTTAAAATCGAAATCCCGGCCGAAGCTCATGGGATCCCACTTATCGGAATGCCAGATATCCTGCTCGTAAACCTTGAAAGGTTTGTCGGGGGAATAAATGGACAGAATCGTCTGGCCGGAAAAATCACACTTACGGCGGTAAAGCCTTTTCTCGTTTCGCCAGGCCAGCCGTCTCTGCCTCCGGCAATCGGGGCAGAGCGTCGGCGGCGGAATGGAATATTTTTTACCGCCGAATACCGGAGAAATCATCTCGTAAAATTTTTGGTCCTCCTTTGGAACCGTGAACGCCGATTTGCATTGAGTGCAAGTTTTTTGCATAGGCAGGAAATAATTTGAGAGAGCAAGGAGCCGGGTTATTTATCCTCGCTCTCTCATGTTTCACACCTCCTTTCTAGAAAGGTTGAAGATGCGGATTGCATGCCTTGCCAATTTAAAGCTTTTTATGATTAAATCAATAGTTTCACATAAAACTTGTGAAACTGTGAATATGGCTTTATAATGATGTCAATGGCTTACACAGTCCTCGAGTCGTTTGGTCTATCGGCTGAGGAAGCCGGTCTCTATACCGAGCTTTTGCCGCTGGGTGACGTACCGGTAATCGATCTGATCAAGCTGACCCAAAAACATCCACAAATCATTTATCGTCTGCTCGATTCCCTCTCCGCCAAAGGTCTGGTGCTGACTGAGATCAGGAAGCACCGGAAATACGTCCGGGCCGAGGACCCGGAAGTATTCAAAAAATCACAGGAACAAAAACTGGAGGCGCTGAAGGCGCTCCTGCCCGAGCTGAAGGCCCTGCAAAACAAACCCAGGGAAGCCACGGTCCGGGTGGCCAGAGGCGAAGAAGCGGTAAGGAATCTGCGGCGCCGGGCATTTGACGAGCTGCCCGAGGGGGGCATGTTTTACATTCTCAGCGCTTCGGGCACGAGATTTTACGAAATTATGGGAGGCACGCTGGATGGCATTGAGAAGCACCGGGTGAAACGGAAGATCCGGAAACGGCTGCTCGCCTTCGAGAGCCAAAGGAAGATGCTCGAAAAAAACGAGAAATGGGATTTGATTGAGATCCGGTATTTGCCGGAAAGCAACTCCGTGCCTTCGAGCACGAATATCTTCGGGAATACGGTTGCGATTCAGATTTGGCTTTCTGATCCCATTGTCATAATGATCGAAAGCCCGGAAGTGGCTCAGAGCTACAAGGATTATTTCGGGAGTTTGTGGAAAACTGCCAAGCAATAACATGATGTGGCATGGGCATCCTGCCCATGGGGACACGGGCTTCGAGCCCGTGTGAAACACCGACGGAGGATAGTATCCGATAAATTCGGGAACAAATTTCGCATGGGCGCGACGCCCATGCCACCACGGCCAAGATGGCCGTGCCACAGCTTCACTTAGCAAGCTCATCTTCAACTTTCTTTAGTCTCCTTAGTTGCTCTTTCAGGTTCCTGATTTCCTGCTTTTCCTCATTTTCCTGTTTCGGAACTACGGCTCCGGATCCGACTACCGAACCGGTACCCGACTGCGCTCCGGGTAAAGAAAGCATCATGGGCTGCGCGCTTTCCGCGCCGGTGGATTTCAAGTCTCTTTGGGCCTCCTCCGGTTCTTTGGGAACGGCAAACATAAGCGGTTCCGGCGTGTTTTCCCCTTCCGGGCTTACCCGGTCCGTCTCCGGTTCTTCACCGCCTTTTATGATTTTCGACAGATTTTCCGTTTCTTCCTTCACCCGTTCCTTGAGCTTGTGTTCCAATGCATTCCGTTTTCCCGAGGGCGGCAGAGTCTTCGCCGCACTGGCGGCCTGGCTCAGATCGTCGGTCATTTCGTCCAGAGATTCAAAGTCCCAAACGCCTTTGTCCTTCATGGCTTTGGCTTCGTCGCTCCTCCGGTCCGAAAACTTCAGATAAGTTTCCGCTTGTTTCTCGGGAGTCACGGCGGTCTTCAGCTCTACGGTTTCGACGAAACGCTTGAGGAAATAAAGCTTGTTATCCCGGCCCACATACGGCGAGGCGTATGAATACGAGACCACCCCGGTCACGGCGATCAAAAAAGCGCACGTGGCACCGATCCAGATCCGGGTGAAGTGGAAAAATCTCGAGCGGGCGGATACCGGCTCGCCGTGAATCCATTGCCGGATGCGTAGCCGCATGATTTGCCGGAATTTTTTATCCGGATGCACCGTTTCGGTTCGCTGATCAAGCAAATCGTTGAGCAGTTTTTCATCGTTGGCCTGTGATTTCGGGTCGTAAATCATTTGTGGCGGTTAAGAATCTTTTTCCGAAGCATCCCCAGGGACCGGTGGATCATGACGTTTACATTATTTTCCGAGATATTCAGTATTTTCGCGATTTCCTGGTGCGGCAGATCGGAAGCAAGCTTGAGCGCCCAAAGCGTCTGATATTTTTCAGGTAAAGTCCGTATTTCTTCCCAAACTTCGGTTATCAGCATTTTCCGGTTCAAGCCCTGCAGATCGAAGTTTTCCGATGGTTCAAAACCGGTTTCGGAAAGCTCATCCAGGGAATCAACCGGCTTTATCCGGCGGTAATGATCAATCAGGCAATTGTTGGCGATTTTGAATAGCCAGGCTGGAAAAGAAGTACTGTCGTCCCGGAAGTTTTTGAGACCCAGAAAGGCTTTCTCGAAAGTGAGCGAGGTCAGATCCTCGGAGTCTTCACGATGCCGGAGACGGAAGAAAAAATAGCGGTACACGGGCGTCAGGTATTTTTCGAAAAGTTGGGCGAATGAATCGGGATTTTCGCGGGCTTTGAGCGCCAGATCCAGATCGGATGATTCCGGTGTTCCGGATGAATCTGAAAAAGAACCGTCAGTATCAAAGAAAACGCTTAAAAGCCTCATCACCTTACAAAAAAAGCTGAAGAAAGCGGAAGGCGGTGATATTCCAACTGACACTGGCATCTGACTTGAGTTATAAATCAGCATAAACATTACTCCTTACGACCCGCGGCCTGAAAGGCCGCTGCTGGGTAATATTTTTTTATTTGATCCAGGCCGGGCGTTCCCGCCCGGCACTGCCCGAAGGGCAGAAATTCGAAGAATCTATATTCAATAGACTTCTTTCAAATAGCATTCCTCGCAAAAAACCCTCTCCTGCCGTTCCGGTGAATAGCTCGTCTCAATCGCTTGCCCGCATTTGTCACACTCCCGGTCCCAGAGCTTGCGGGGATTTCTGAGAGCCATACGCCGCCTGTGCCGCTCGTCCGGATGGAAATGCGGGACTGGAAGATCCATCCTCCGGTAAAAATCCAGCTCCTGTTTCACGATCCTGAAAGGCCGTTTCGTGGCTTCGCATTCGATCGCCCAGTTCAGGATATCGTCGGGGATTTCGTCGATATTCGCCTGCAAGTCTTTAGCCAGAATGATTTTGGAAACCTGAGGCGCTTCATCCGTTTCATCTTTCCATTTCCAACCCCTCTTCAAGACCTCCTCTTTCGTAAGCGGAAAAGCTTCCTCCGCGACAGTTTCATTGTAGGCAAAAAGTGAAAGCTGCACCGGTGGAAACTCACCCCATTCCCCAGATTTCCGCATTTGATCGATAAGTTTCGGAACAAGAGTCTCATATTCATCCCGGCTGTATTGCCTGTTCAAAATACAATACTTCTTATGGTGAAGATTCACGCAGCCAAAACAATTTTCACAGAAATGGCAGTTGTAACAATAAAAAATATCCTTGTCCCCGTAACCCCAGTTACCGAAAAGGCAATGATATGACCCGATGCCGTAATTGTTGCACTCATAAAGCAACTCGGCCGGCAAGCCAAAGAATGACACATCCATGCTTTCTTTTACGTCAGCGATAAATTGGCAGTGCGCGCAATCCTGGGACTGACGGGTATTGAAACAGTCCCGACAATTTTGCGATTCATAAATGTAGTTGCCGGTGCAGTTTTCAGTCATCCGCTGATATGACCAGGGCACCGGAATCTTTATCAGCAATTCTTCGAAAGATTTTTGGAGTGCAGCTTGCGCCTCAGGATTTGTCAGAAGATTTTTCAGCCGTTCTTCATATCCTTCTTTCGTGAGCCTTTCATTTAACCAGCAATACGAAGCGTTTCTCATGCCCACGCAGCCGACACAATTGGTGCAATTCAGGCAGTAAGCCAGATAGCGGCTCGTCTGGCAGTTCGCCGAGGTCCGGCAGTAGGTCAGATCGTAACCGCGGAAACATTCGTTGCATTCATAGCAGCGTTCACTCCGGCGTACGCTGGAACAGTCGATGCATGACGTGGAGTTTTGGATCCAGTAACTGTAGAGACAGTCTTCATTGAAACTGCCGCAAAAAAGCATGTAACAATTTTTGTTGTAGGTCGCGTTGTGCGTGTACTCGCTGTTTTCGCTGTTTACGTTCAGCAGATTGATATGCGGTGTGACACCGATCAGGTGCTTTAGCTGATCGAAAAAAGGTCTGGAAAAATTAACCGGTTCTCCGAAATCCAAACCGTCCCAGCTTTCCGACCACCAGGCCGGATTTTCATAAACGATATTGGGTTTATCCGGAGAAAAAGCCGAAACCATTTGTTTTCCGGTTTTATCGCACTTTCTATGGTAAAGCTTGCGCTCATTTCGGAAGGCCAGCCGCCTCTGATACCTGCAATCCGGACATAATGTCGGGGGCGGGATCAATTCTTTTTTCCCGTTGAAAACCGGAGAAACGGATTCGTAAAATGCTAGGTCGCTGTCGGTTATTTCGAATTCAGTTCCACACCAGGGGTTTGCACAAGTACGTATCATCAAATTCCGGAAGAATCTAAGAGTGTCGTGGCATGGCCGTCCCGGCCATGGGGACACGGGCTTTGAGCCCGTGCGAAAAAATGATCTAAATTTTCTTTTTTCAATTGTTCCTCCGGTATTCGCCATCTCCATTCCCAGTTTTTTAGTCCCGCGAGTTCGGGATTGCTCCAAGTGTATTCGATACTGTAGTCCAGCTGCTCCTGTGACCGTATGAGCCTGTCAAAGTACTCGCTTTGCCAAAATTGGCCCCGTTTCCCAAGTAGTGCGTTGGACCTTTTGGCTGAGAATGATTTCCAGGAACAAACGATCGAGGAAAGTGTATGTTCGGAAAACGGCTGTACCACGACATGCACATGATTCGGCATCACGCACCATGCAAACAAGCGGTAACGCTGACCTTCGAAAAAACGCAAAGCTCCTGCGATTTCCTTTGCAATATTTTCCTGCTTCATCCAACAAGCCCCATGACCACCTCGCAGGAAACGGTCTACTGACTCCGAATGCAATTTCAGCAGTGCAAGTCTTTCCTGGTAGGTCAATTCACGTTTTTGCCTTTGAGCCATCATTATTATGTCTCTTCGTTCATTTTCCCACTCCCTGATTTTTTCCTGTGGAACCGAGTCGCACAACCTGAAACGTAAACAATAGATTCCACCGAGTTTGCTCCAATGTGGCAGATAGGCACCCCGCCGTTTCTGGACTATTGAGCTTTCCATTGTAAAGATTCTACAACACGCATGGCCGCAACGGCCATGTCCCCATGCCCGGGACGGGCATGCCACGACATCTTGCCTTTCAATAAACCTCTTTCAAATAGCATTCCTCGCAATACACTCTTTCCGGCCGCTCCGGCGAATAGCTTGTGGCTATTGGCTTTTGGCAATTGGCACAATTCCTTTTCCAGAGCTTGCGCGGATTCCGAAGCGCCGTTCTCCTCCTGAAACGCTCATCTGGATGAAAATGCGGGACGGGAAGACCCATTCTCCGGTAAAAATCGAGCTCCTGTTTGATGATTTTGAAAGGACGTTTCGTCGCCGCACACTCTATCGCCCAGTTAAGAATATCGTCGGGAATATCGTCAAGCGAGTCTGGAAGCTGGGAAGCAGGAATAACCTTAGTCACTTTCTGCATTTCGTCGTATTGGTCTTTCCATTTCCACCCGCGCGCGGCTGCCTCCTCTTCCCTTAGCGGAAAGTACTCGTGCGCCACCGTCTCATTGTAGGCGAACGGCGAGAGTTCCATTGGAAAGAATTCGCCCCACTCGCCCGTCGAGCGCATATGAGTGATGATTTTCGGCGCTAACCTCTCGTATTCCTCTTTCGAATACTGTTTGTTCAGGATGCAATATTCCGCATGTTTGAGACCTGCACAACCGAAACAATCCCGTGTGCCGTTGAATGGCAGAAGGCAGTAGAAAACATCATGAGTACCCTGAAAAGCAGCGAAGCTGAAATAAATATCGGTACTACGGCTATTGGAAATATTTTCGTAACAACGCTCCCCGTAATAAATAAAGTCCGCATCCCCGATATCACGGGAATATTCGACGCCCCACGAATATGAAACGGATTCAGACTGGTCCACGTCGAAAGATCTTGAAACGTCTCTCGAATTTGAGATGTAATCACCCAAAGCATTTTCGCTCTGCAGCATGAAGACTGCACGCACAGGGTGCCGTCGGCGCAGATCATCAAACCGTTCCTTTGCGCGCTCCAGTCCCCCGATCGTGGATAGCCGAAGCTCCGCCAGGCGCTTCCCGTATTCGTCCGGCGAAAGTTGTTCGTTGAAAAAACAATTGGAGGCATTGCGCAGATTCACGCAGCCGACGCAGTTTTTGCAACCAGTGCAGCAGTAGCACAGCTGAACATTGGTGCAATTGCGGCAAAGCTGCGAAAAAAAGCTTTCATAGCAACTCCAGCAATCGATGCACTCGTAACAGTATTGGCAATGATCGACGCCGTAACTGTCGATGCAGTACAAGCTGAACAGCGGAAGATAACAGAAGTAAATATGCTCGCTATCGGCCACCCGCGCGGACATGTATGCATCCTTTGTATCGACGCAAAATGAATTGAAATCCGAGTTTACGCAATTGACCACGACGTTCGACAAAAACGGCGTTGACATCATGACCTCTTTGAGTTGGGGAAAAAAGGGACGCGAAAAATCCATTTCCCGTCCGCTTGAGCGAGGATCCCAGCCGTCTTGCCAGAAACATTCAGGGCAATAAACCGTCAGTCCGGAATCTGCTGAATAGACCGAAACAATTGTTTTGCCACAAAGGCCACAAGGCCGGTGATACAGGGAACGCTCATTCCGCCAGACGATGCGGCGTTGCTGGCGGCAATCGGGGCAGAGCGCCGGCGGAGGAATCGGTATTTTTCTCCCGCCGATTGTCGGAGAAAGCTTCTCAAGTAGGCCCAAGTCCCCGGCCGAGACCTCAAATGCCGATTTGCACCAGGCGCTTGCGCAGGGTTTATGCATCAGAAAGATTATACAACGATAAACGCGATTGTTTGTTTGCTTTGGCTGTTTTGTCGATTTTCAGGTCGGGCGGGAACGCCCCGACCTGATGCCAGGCGGGAACGCCTGGCCTGGAAACACGTAAATATTTTTTAAAAATCTAATTTATTTGATATAGGCCGGGCGTTCCCGCCCGGCACTGCCCGAAGGGCAGAAATCAGAAAATTCATTTCAATAAATCTCTTTAAGGTAACACTCTTCGCCCATTCGACGAGCTCAGGGTGAATCGTGTTGTTTCGGCAGAAAATGGATTGAGCTGATCTTCAGTACACTTCTTTCAGGTAACACGATTCACAAACCACTTTTTCCGGCCGCTCCGGCGAATAGCTTGTGGTTATTGGCTTTTGGCAATTGGCACAATTCCTTTTCCAGAGCTTTCGCGGATTCCGGAGAGCGCGGCGGGCCGCATGCCGGACTTCGAAATGCCAGCGCGGAACAGGGACTCTGAGGCGCCGGTACAGCTCCAGCTCGGCTTTCTGCAATCTGAAAGGTTTCCTGGTTTTTTCGCATCGGATTGCCCAGTTCAAAATATCATCGGGGATATCATCAATTGAATCAGGTAACTGCGATGCCTCTATTACCCGAGTCACATTTAACGGCTCATCTACTTGATCGCGCCATTTCCAGCCCCTTTTCAGGACTTCTTCCCGGGGCAGTGGATAGTAATCCTGGGCCACGGTCTCGTTGTAGCCGAAGGCGGAAATTTCGGGAGGAAAGAAATCGCCCCATTCTCCGTCGGTTCTCATGCACTCAACGATTTTGTGAACGAGCTCCGAATATTCGGACTCACTATATTTCTTGTTCAAAATACAATGAGAGTTCTTTTTGATAGCCGTGCAACCGAAAAGATTGTTGACGCCGGTCATGCAAAAAATCGAAGAGATCACATTGCTGGCATTGAGTGCAGTGTAATAACACCCGATAAGATTTTGGGACCCCGCCCCGATATAAGCGCAGTTATAGGCCAGTGTCAGGCGGTCGCCCCAGGCATCGACATCCTGGCAATCCTGACCGCCCATCATACAGCCGGTGCAGAAGCGGCAATCCCGCATGCCGATGCAGTCGAAACAGTAGCTGGAATCTTTGCAGCTCAGGATATTGTCGCCAGTTGCGTTTTCGTTCATCACGCCGCGCAGGGCCTTCCCAGGATGTTTCAGAAAATTTTCCAGCGCCAGTGCTTTGAGCTGCCGGACGCCTGAATGAGTATGGAGATTCATGGCCGCTTTGCGCTTCAAATAGTCTTCTTTAGAAAACGGCTCATTGAAAATGTAATACTCCTTCTGAACCAGATTCACGCAGCCGATACAGCTTTTGCAGGAAACGCAGTCGAGCAGAAAAACCGACTCGGAACAATTTTGGCAGAAACTTGAATACCTCAGATCGAAACAGTTCTGGCAATGGATGCATTCGTAGCAGAGCTCCGATTCAGTCAGGTAAAGAAAGTCGCAGCAATCCTTCATTTTTACGTAACACTCGCCATAGAAACAATCCTGTGCCTGCTCGCCGTCGAAGATGAAATAGCAGTTTTTCAGACGGTAACCGTCATGCGTGTAATCGCTGTTTATATCGTCTTTGAAACGAAAAGTCGACATCTTCGGTATCGCGGCATAGAGCTCGCCAAACTGCTCGAAAAAGGGCCGGTTTTGATCATAGGCACGGCCGAAAGAGAGCGGGTCCCAGTTGTCTCCCCACCAGCATTCGGGGCAATAGACGGCATGCGGACCGTCCGGCGTGTAGATGGAAATTATTGGACGCTTACAGAGATCACAGGAACGTTTGTATAGATTACGCTCGTTTCGTTGAGCCAGTCTCCGCTGCTGACGGCAGTCATAACAAAGCCGGGGCGGCGGAAGCGCAAGCTTTTTTTCACCGATTACCGGGGAAACTTTGTCGAGAAATTTTAGGTCGCTTTCGGTGACCTCGAAGGACGCTTGACACCATGTATTTGAGCAGAGTTTTCGCATCAGAAGAATTATACACGATAAATGCGATTGGTTGTTTGCCTGGCTGGCCGGTTTGCCGATTTTCAGGTCGGGCAGGAATGCCCCGACCTGATGCCGGGCGGGAACGCCCGGCCTGGAACATGTATAAAAAATTTTTTATTTTTTCAAAATAATTTTATTCTTATAGGCCAGGTGTTCTCACCTGGCACTGCCCGAAGGGCAGAAATCAGAATAAATTATCTTTTAGTAAACTTCTTTCAAGTAACATTCCTCGCACAAGACTTTCTCCGGCCTCTCCGGGGAATAGCTGGTGGACATCGGCTTTCGGCATTCGGCGCAATTTCGATTCCATAACTTGCGGGGATTGCGGAGCGCTTTACGGATACGATGGCGCTCATCAGGATGTATGCGCGGTATCGGCAGACGCAATTTCCGGTAGAACTCCAGCTCCTTTTTGACGATGCGAAAAGGTCTCCCTGTAGAAACGCAATGAATCGCCCAATTTAAGATGTCATCGGGTATTTCATCGATGGAATCGGGCAGAGATTTCGCGTCGATTATTTTCGAGACTTCGGAGATGTTTTCATCCTCCTTCCATTTGTAGCCTTTTTCCAAGGCGACTTTCTGGCTCAACGATGCCCAATCCTGTGCCATGGATTCGTTGTAGCCAAAAGGCGAGAGGTTTGTGGGAAAGAAGGAACCCCACTCGCCTGCCTGATCGAGATCGCCGATGATTTCCGAAACCAGTTTTTCATAGGCCGGCTGCTCGTACTTTTTGTTGAGGATGCAGTTTCGCTGCCTTTTTAGCGACAGGCAACCGAAACAATCATTACATGAAAAACAGTATTGGGAATATCTGAGGCCGCTTCCGTCCCAGCATGCGTTGCAAGCCAGGCAGTCAAAAAGCCCGAGGCATCCGATGGTCTGGTAGCAGCGTTCGCTGCGGTCGTACCCCATGTAATCCAAATCCATGGAGCTATATGTGCCGTCCAGCTGCAAACCGTAAGAACAGTCTTCGCTGTCCGAACAGTAATAGCAGGAACGCATGTTTTTGCAGTTGTTCAGAGTGTCACCTTCGCAATTTTCGCATTGGACATGATAAAGAGCGCGGACCGGAAAACGGCGTGGCAGCTCGTCATTTTGGGCCCGCCGGGCGGCTTCCAGTCCCGAATATGTATCGAGTTTAAGCGAAGCCAAAATACGCTCGTATTCGTCCTTTGTTTTTTGCTCATTGAAAACGCAATGCCGTTTTTGCCTCAGGTTGCTGCAGAAAAGACAACTTGAGCAACCTTTCAGATCGCGGGAGAACAAACAATCGCGACAATCTTCGCAGTGATCCAAATAAATCGACCGGTAACAATTTTTGGAAAACATGCATTCATACAAGAGTTCGCTGCCGTAAATCCAAAGCGAATCTGTACAATCCTTGTTTTTCGTCGAATATGCGCCGTATAAACAATCTTCCTCGTAATGACTGCCGGAAGTTTGGTAGCAATTTTTATTTGCGTAGGAATAATTGCAGTAGTCGCTGTTTTGCGACTGCTTGTTCATTATGGCGAGCCTGGGCACGCGTTCATACAACTTCGCCAATTGATCGAAGAAAGATGAATTCTCGTACTCGACCCCGAATGAAAGCGGATCCCATTTGTCACCGTAGAAACAAGCGGAACAGTAAACCGGAAAAGGCGCGGCCGATGAATACATCGATATCACGTTCCCACCGCAAAGACCGCATATTCGTCTGTACAAATTGCGCTCGTTTCTATGCATGCAGCGCAGCTGAGACCGGCAATCGGGGCAGATGTCCGGAGGCAGAATGGTTTCGGTTTCATTTGAAATACTTTTATAAAAATCTAGATCGGATCGGGTGATCCCGAATGCTGCCTGGCACCAGAGATTGGAACAACGCTTTTGCATCAGGAAGATTATACAACGATTAGACAGGCTTTTTTTACCTGGTTGGTTTGTCGATTTTTCAGGTCGGGCAGGAATGCCCCGACCTGATGCCGGGCGGGAACGCCCGGCCTGGAACATGTATAAAAAATTTTTTATTTTTTTAAAATAATTTTATTCTTATACCACTTCGCGTTTAAAACGTTCTTAATCAGACGCGCTGGCGGTATGGAGTTCTTGGCTTGAGTAAACGCTACGCGGTACGAGATGATGCCGTTACGAATGACCGATTAGTTATGTTTTAAATGCAAAATGGTATTATAGGCCAGGTGTTCTCACCTGGCACTGCCCGAAGGGCAGAAATTCAAATATTTTATTTTTAGTAAACTTCCTTAAGGTAGCAATTTTCACACAAAATTCTCCCGTCGTATCCCTCCGTCCAGCTGGTCTCCGTTTCTTTGCCGCATTTCCCGCATCTCACTGTCCGCATCATACCGTCAAAAGGTATCAACCGGAAATTTTCCTGAAGACGGCGGGCGTAATAGGTGTACGGCAGCGGGATGCCCAAATCCC
Source organism: Candidatus Peribacteria bacterium RIFCSPHIGHO2_02_FULL_51_15 (assembly GCA_001788965.1). GTDB lineage: Bacteria > Patescibacteriota > Gracilibacteria > Peribacterales > Peribacteraceae > 2-02-FULL-51-10. Next base: position 23,748 of record MFXU01000051.1, read on the forward strand.
TTGAAAAAACAATGTCCGCATCCTGGATCTGGAAAGGATGGCCAGCCGCTTCGTCCCAGAAAACTTTTTCGGTAAGTTTTTCATTCGCTTCGGAGCTGTTGTCCGGAATTTCGCTTGAATCCAACGCATTCACCGGCCGCACAGGAATCCGCCCACTCAATCTGAAACCGAAACGCCCGGCCGTTTCTTTGTCCAGCGGCCAATAAAAACCGGAAATACTCTCATCATAAGGATTGGCCGCGAAATATCCGGGGAAGAATTTCCCGTATTCACCGGTAGACTGCATGTGATCGATGATTTTTATTTTCAGCTTCACGAATTCTTCGGGTGAATAAGGTTTGTTGAAGATTTGGTATTTTTTACCCACAAGCCCGCAGCAGCCGAAACAGTTTTCACACTGGAAACAGTGGGCGCAGTAATTTATGAACTTGCACTGAACGACGTTATAAGAAAAACGTACGTCATAACATTGGTCTTGAACCAAAGCAGACAAATATACAATTTCCGAGCTCATGGAGGTAAAACAATCAAGATTGTCTCTGACGTGCAAACCGGCGCGGATCAAGTGAATGCAATCTTCGGCATCATTCGTCACGAAAAAGCAGTCTTGACAGTTTTTACATTGGTAAAGATAGTTGCCAGAAACATTTTCGCATTGCTCGGTAAAGAGCGCCCTGTGCCAGGCTCGCTCGGTAAGCATTTTTTTAAATTCTTTTTTTGCTGAAAAATATACCGATCGCGACGACAATTTCCATTCCTTAACTTTTTTTTCATATTCATTTTCAGTCAACTGCTGATTTTCGAAGCAAAATGATTTACTCCGAAGATTTGAACAAAACATGCAATGATTGCAATTTCTGCAATCGTAGAGAAAAGCGCTCTCAGAGCATCTAAAAGCATTATATGCAAACATTACCCTGAAGCATTGCTGGCTATTAATGAGGTCGATGCACAACTCACTGTCGAAAGAAAAAACGCAAAACTGACAATTTTTCAAGTCGAGTGTTCGGTAGCAATAACGTAGATCCTGACAATTCACACCCGAGTGGCACAGATAACAATTTTTGCTGTACCACCAGTCATCGGTGTATTCGCAATTTTCGTTTCCGGCGCCGATATTGTGAGAGATCGGCGATTTTCTGAAGAAATCCCACATCTGCCCGAAAACCGGACGGCTGGGATCGAAATCCGCACCCGGCGGATCGGCATGCTTGATCCATTCGTCCTTGTGCCAGACCGGATAAGGGCAATCTTCGGAAAAAACCGAGATGATAGATTTGCCGGCTCGGTCGCATTTGCGTTTGAACAAGTTCCAGTGCTGCCAAAAAGCCCCGAGCTGCATGAAGCGGAAAACCGGGTGATACTCCGGTTCGCCCTCGACCCCCAGTTTTTTCCGCAGAGCCATTTCTTCGGTGGAGACCTCGAACGGAAGATTTGTGAGGGGGCAGATTTTCTGCATAAGATACAGTTTACACGACGAAAAATGTTAAATTGCTAAATTGTTAAATTGTTAAAAATACATTCTTAAAAACTTGCGCTCCGCTTGCTTGCCGGCCGTAGCCTTCAAAACGGATAGTAGAGTGGAAATTGGCGAAGGCTGGCGAACAATTTAGCAATATAGCAATCAAACCGTTCTCGGCACCGGGAAAAGCTTCTCGCGACGAAGATAAACGGCAACCAGTAAAATCATCCCGAAAACGATCAATCTGAGCGGACCCAGAGCACCGGAGGGAAAAGGCAGGAACCTGATGGCCTCCTTCAGAATCGTAAGCAAGATGCACGAAAGAGCGACTCCGGGTATGCCGCCCCCCATGCCGGCGACGATGAACATTATGTACATGATCATGAAATAAAACGTGAGGTCGCTCGGATGCACCAGCCCGATGTATTGCGGATAAAACAAATTGGCCAAAACCGAACCGACCGCGCTCAGTACAAAAACAGTCGTATAAACCTTTTCACGACTGATTCCGAGACTCCGGGCGTGGGAGGGATTTTCGGCAAGCGCCGTAAGTCTCCGGCCGAGCGGTCCACGGTCGATCTTCCAGAGAAAAAATCCCCAGATCAACGCAACAGTCGAGGTAACCAGGGCGAAATAACGTGGATCTCCAAGCCCGGGTGCGCGGGGAATGTGAGCGATGCCCATGGCGCCGCCGGTCAGGTCGATCCAATTCAAAACAACCGCCAGCAACGCGAGGTGCAATGCGATAGTCAAAATGCCGAAGCTGTCAGAGTCCAGCCTGAAAGCCAGCCATGAGAAAACGAGCGCAAGCAATATCGCAATGCCCAGACCGGCGATAAACCCGAGAAAATACCCACCGCCGTTCATAAGCACCAGAAAGATCCCATACGTCGAAACAAGAGAAGTGCCCATAATTCCGAAATGCAATATTTTTCCACGCCCGAGTATGAGCCCGTAGGGCAGCCCGTTCATCAGAACGACGGAAATGGAAATAACCAGATGCAGGAAAAAATTCATATCAGGCAAAACGGGATGTCCGGCCGAAAAGGCCGGTCGGTTTTATAAGAAGCAAAACTATGATCAGCATCAAGGCCACGGAACCCTGGTATCCGGCCGGCAGGTAATATCCGAACCATTTGATGCCGACGGCCAGCTGTTCGATGGCGGCGATGAAATAAGACGCTATCACCGCTCCCCAGATGTTGCCCTTTCCGCCGGCGATGAGGGCGGCATAGGCTTTGATAGTTATGGTAAAGCCCAAAACCGGAGTCAGGTTCTGGTCTATGCCCACATAGATTCCGGCTATCGCCGCCAGCGTTCCGGAGATGATGAATACCAGGCGGTGCAGGAGGGCCGAAGAAATCCCCAGGCTTTCGGCTGCCTGACTGTGCGCGACAGTTGCCCGGATCCGGCGGCCAATGGAAGTGGAATGCAAGATCCAAGCGGTGGCCGAAAGCAAAACAACTGTAAAGATGATCAATTTGATCTGCTCCATCGAAATCACCGCTGAGCCTAAATGAACCATTTCTTTGGCGCGGATCAGTATGCTGCGCGTCTGCTCCTTGAAAATCAGCTGGATCAAACCGTCCAGGATCTGCGAAAGCGCGATGGTCGAGACGAGCGGCAGGAGCGGATGACGCTTATAAAATGGCCGGACGGCGATCTCGAACGATAGCCATGAAACCAGTGCGCCGCAGACGATCCCGCCCAATATGCCGACGGGCAGCGGAAGCCCCAAAGGCTGGACCAGCCACCAGGTGACATATCCGCCCACCAGCGCAAATTGTCCCAGAGCGAGATTGAAGACCCTCAGCACACCGTAAACCAGCGCCAGCCCCGTTGCCATGATCGCGGCGAAGGAGCCGGCAATCAACGTATTAACGAGAAGCTGCATGTGAGTGAGAGTATACAGAAATTGTCAAACTGCTAAATTGTTAAATTGTTCGCAAGCGTGATGCGCGGTTGCCTGCCAGCAATTTAACAATTTAGCAATGTTCCAGCTATTCCAAAACCCAGGAAATCACTGCAGGGAGATTTCTATATCCTCAATTTCCACGATCTTCCCGTCCCGGAATTCCTTCAGCGCGTAACCGATCCCCACTACGTCCCCGTTTTTGTCGAAGGATATCGTGCCTGCCGCGCCTGCGTAGTTCATGTTGTAAAGGGCGTCTCTCAGAGCTGCGCCGTCAAGAGTTGGAACCTGTTTCAGAGCTTCGGCCAGCACTCCGGCTGAGTCGTAGCCGAGGGTGGCGTAACTCAGGTTGGCCTTTGGCTCGCCGTATTTCGCGCGGAATTTCGCGGCGAAAGAGTCGGCTCCGCCTTCGCCCAGCTTGTTTGAAGTATTGATCACCCGCATGCCCTCCACTGCCTCAGGAGCCAGCTGACCCATCGTGGCCGAATCGGAAGTGTCGGAGCCGGCAAACGGCTGCTTGATTCCAAGTTCCCGGGCCTGCTTGACCATTTCCACGTTTGTCGCATCAGTTTGCCCGTTGATGAAAATCACATCGAAGTCTGTATCCTTCAGTCTTGTAAGAAGCGATCGGTAATCCTTGGTACCCTGGTCAACCAGCTCATCGAAGGCGAGGGAAGCGCCAGATCCCATAGTGTTTTTCACCGTGGTCCGAAGCCCCTGGCAAAAATCTGTGTTCTCGGTGATGATGCCTATCTTTTTGTAACCCTCGCGCTCGAAATATTTACTTAACTCTCGGCCTTTGTTCGCGTCGCTCGGAGACGCGCGGAAGACATAGTCTCCCGCGTCGGTGACCGCCGGAGCCGTCGAGATCGCCGAAAGCAATATCATCTTCGCGGGTTCGGTCACGCTGGCGGCAGCCAGAGTTTCGGACGAGCAGACCCCGCCGAGTATGGCGGCGACTTTGTCGATATTGACCAGTTTCTGCGCCGCGGAGGTGGCGTCAGAGCCATTGCATTTGGCGTCCTCGCTGACCAGCTCGATTTTTTTTCCGTTCACTCCTCCGGCGTCGTTTATTTCATCTATCCTGAGACGAATAGCATTCAAGTTGTCCTGTCCGTAAGACTGCCCGTCACCGGTGAGCGGCCCGATGGTGCCGATTTTTATGACATCTTTGTTCGATGCGCAGGCAGCGAAAAACAAAGCGCCCGACACGACAAATAATTTCTTATTCATAAATAAGCGGGGAGATAAATAAAGCGCGATTCATTTTACTCATAATAAGGATTAATAGAATTGACAGATGAAATTTTATTCATAAGAAAAAATCTGGCTTTAATAATCATTACTAGAGTTTTTGGGAACATTGTTATATTGCTAAATTGTTAAATTGTTGACGCAAATCCATGTGTCGCTTGCGAACAATTTAGCAATATAACAATTTAACAATTCCTCTGACATTGATTAAACGACCGCAGTTCACCCGAATTTAAGTAACCGGGTCCGCCCCGAAATAAATCTCTTTCAGCTTCGCATGCGAATGGATTTCTTCCGGTTTGCCTTCCAGGACTTTTTCGCCGAGATCGAGAACGATCACCCGATCGCAAATCCTGCGGATGAAGGGCAAATCATGCTCGATAATCAGTATCGTCCGGCCTTCTTTTTTAAGTAACCGGATGAGGTCCGAGATCTGGCTGGTCATTTTCGGCGATACGCCGGCCGTAGGTTCATCGAGAAGCAACAATTCCTTGCGGGCGGCGAATGTGCGAGCCAGCTCCAAAAGGCGCATCTGCCCGCCTGAAAGGCTGCTCGCTTTCTTTTTTGCGCAATGGTCGAGGTCAACCAACTTCAGCGTTTCGTTGACCTTTTTTTTCAAATCGCCGAGCGCCGTCCGCTGCTCTTTCGGAAGCGACTCAAACGCTACCAGAACATTGTCAAAAAGGGTCATGTCGCGAAAAATGCCGAAGTTCTGGAAGACCCGGCCGATGCCGATGCGCGCCCGCAGGCTCGGGGGCATCGTTGAAATATTTTCTTCCCGGAAGAAAACGGATCCCGAAGTCGGTTTCAGGAAACCGGAAATCACGTTGAAGAAAGTCGTTTTCCCGGAACCATTGGGCCCGATGAGCCCCACCACCTCGCCGGGCTCGACATCCAGATCGATACCATGGAGTATTTTCTGCGACTCAATCGTGAGCGAGAGATTTTTGACGGAGAGGAGAGGCATCGGGCCCATATTACCAGAATTAATAAGCGGTGATTCGTTCTCGGATCAATTCCAAAACTACGGGAAATTTTTCAGATGTTTCACGACTCCTTGGTCGGGACACGATGTCCCGATTTGAAATAAAAGATCCCGCAGCCGGGGCATCGTGCCCCGGTGAGGCAATCGATCAATGTCTCCAATGGATCAAGCAATGCTGGAAATTTGACCGATATCCACAGCCAATCGAGCACGTCTTTGACGAAATTCTATGTTTTACGGCTTTGAGGAGCATCGTGCTCCGCCAGCGATCATTCATTTTCCCGGCTAAACTGGGACACGATGTCCCGGCTGCGGGTAGCAATTTAATAAATTTCTTTCAGGTAGCAATTTTCGCAATAAATCTTCTCTCCTCGGGAGCCTGAGGGCTCCTCGGAGCCTCGAACGGCCGGCCGCTCGGGGGAATATGTCGACTGCACCGCCTTGCCGCATTTCTGACACTTTCTTTCCCACATTTTTCGAGGATTCCTAAGACTTCGAACGGATTTCAGGGAACAGAAAAAACAATCAACCGAAAGCGGCAGATTCAACTGCCGGTAAAGCTTCAGCTCCTGAGGCAGGATCTTGTAATTTTTGCCACAGTCGCGGCAGCTTAAAATTTCTTTTGTAATCGAATCGGGGACCTCTCCGATTTCATCCGGAAGCTCCGCCGTGGCTTTAAGCGTCTCTTTCGGATCCTCATCATGCCATTTGTATCCCCGCTTCAGTGCTTCTTCGCGGCTCAAGTGATAGTAATCGTGGGCAATGGTTTCGTTATAAGAAGCGTACGACATTTCGATGGGGAAAAACTCGCCCCATTCACCGGTTTTCTGCATGTGGCTGATAATCTTTGCGGCCAGTTTTTCGTAGTCCTCCTTGGAATACTGCTGGTTGAAAACGCAATATTTTTTATTCCGGACACCGTGGCAGCCGAGCATGTTTTGGGATGAGCGGCAGTGCATCGAATAAAACTGGGACGAGGCGTTGCTCAAAACGTAAGCCGTGCCGATCAGTTCATTGGCGCCGTAACCGCAAACCGAACACTCATAAAGCCGCTCACCCTCTCCGCACTCCTGGGTATCCATGCAGGTTTTGAGCGGCATGAAAGCCTGGAAACAGTAACGGCAATCCCAGAGCTCGGAGCAGTCGAAGCAGTAGTAGGAATCTTTCGATTGGGTTACGTAATCTCCGACGACATTCTCGTTTTGGACGCCGTGCACGTATTTCTGGGGATATTCCAGCTTTAGCTTCTGAAACCGCGCCTGGGCTGAGCTAAGGCGTGAAGCCGAAGTCATCAAATCCCGGATCCGGTCAAACTCCTCCCTGGTCGCTTGTTTGTTTTCGATCATGTATTCCTTGTTTCTGAGGTTTGAGGACATCAGGCAGTGCCGGCAGCCGACGCAGTTTTTCAGGAACATGCTGTCCGAGCAGTTCTCAGAGTCCTGGAGATATGCCGAGGCATAACAATTGAGGCAATCGATGCAGCCGATGCAAAGCTCGCTTTTCCTGACCCGGTAACACCCGCTGATATTGATCGAACCGTTTATGCTGTAGGAGTAATAACAGTCCCGGTTCTCGTCGGAGTCGAAAATCATGTAGCAGTTTTTGTTTTTTCCGGCGTTATTCGTGTACTCGCAGTTTTCATCCAGGTTGTAAGCCGTGAAAAGCGCCGGCCAGGGGCAGACGTCCATCAGCTCTTTGAATTGCGGGAAGAAAGGCCGGTTGAAATCGAAATCGCGTCCATACTGAAGCGGATCCCAGCTGTCTCCGAACCAGATATCCTGCTTGTAAACCTTGTAAGGACTTTCGGGCGGAAAAATGGCGACTATCGGCTCACCCGAGAAGCTGCAGGTTCGCTTATAAAGCGAGATGTGATTTACGTATGACGCCCGGCGCTGCTGCCGGCAGTCGACACACAAGGTCGGCGGCGGCAAAGAGATAACCGTGTCACCGATTTTGGGGGATAGTTTTTCGAGAAACGACAGATCATCCTCCGAAACCGTAAATTTTTGTCCGCACCAGGGGTTTTGGCAGGTACGCTGCATCGAGGGAATTATAGCCGTGAGAAGCGGGTAGCGGATAGCTAGCGATTAGCTAATAGTTGGAGCTAGCCGGCTAAACTTTAGTACACCTCCTTCAAATAACATTCTTCACATACGACCTTTTCCGGTCTCTTTGGCGAATGGCTTGTGGCAATTGGCTTTTGGCAATTGGCACAGGTCATATTCCAAAGTTTTTTGGGATTCCTGAGCGCAATCCGCCGCTTATGCCGCTCATCGGGGTGAATCCTGGGAGTCGGCAGATGCATTTTCCGATAAAAATCAAGTTCCTGACGGATGATTTTATAAGGCCGATCAGTTTTGTGGCAGCGGATTACCCAATTCAGCACGTCATCCGGCGTCTCATATATCGAATCGGGCAGCTCACTGGCATCAATCGTGTGAAAAGCTACAGGTGTTTCCTCCGTCTGATCGCGCCAACGCCAACCACGGCTCAAGACTTGATCTCTGGCAAGCGGAAAATAACCGGCCGCAACCGATTCGTTATAATCGAAAAGGGCTGTCCGGAAATGAAAAAATTCGCTCCACTCCCCGGTTTTTAGCATGTGCTCAATTATTTTTGGCACTAACTTCTCATAATCATCCTCTGAATATTGACGGTTCAATATACAATGCCGCTTCTTTTTCAATCCGACACAGCCAAAACAGTCCGAACACGAATATATCAAATCACAGTAAATCAGATTGCTATCCGTCGGTGAAAGCATGCCCTGACAAAAGAGCAGACTGTGGCCGGCTACCGACATCCCCTCGTAGGAAGATTCCAAATAAACGCACTGATCGATGTCCATACTGCTTTTTACCTGCTCGTCCATCCGGCAGCAATACCTGAGATCCTCGGAGGAGTCTCCGTCAAAACAATGAAAACAGTTTTTCGAGTTAATCAGATAATCACCGACACAATTCTCGCAATTTATATTGTGGTCGGCACGGCGCAAAACTTTTGACATCAAAGAATTGAAAGATTCCAGATTGGACTCCATATCTCCGTAGCCGCCGTTTGTCAGTTTCTTTTGGAATTCGTTCCATTGTTCTTCGCCTATCTCCCGGTTAAAGACGCAATATTTTTTATCGCGCAGGTTCGAGCAGAAGGCAATGGCCGTACAACGCTGACAATCAATCGAATAATAGGAATCATGACAATCCCGGCAATCAAGCAGATATAAACAGTTGTAGCACAAAACACAATCAATCAACTCAAAAGCCAACTCGCAATTCCGGCAGTGAGCGCAATCAACCGCGTCACGGGTATGATAGGTCGCGTAGCAATAAAGCGCATTTTCGGCATACCCGACATCTACACACATATGGCAGTTTTTGCTATGCCAAACTTGATGGACGTAAGGACAATTTTCATTCTGGATTGCCACTAGGGCGAGCCTCGGAACTTTCTCCCGCAGGTCAGCGAACTGACGGAAAAAAGGGCGGCTGAAATCAAATTTAGAACCGAACTCCAAAGGATCCCACCCGTCGCCATACCAGGACTCCGACTCATAAACCGGAAAAACCTTGTCCGGCGAATAAATCGAAATAATGTTTTTTCCCGAGAAATCGCATTTGCGCTTATACAAATGCATTTCGTTCCGGTTGACATAACGCCTTTGGGACCTGCAAGGCGGGCACAGCGTCGGAGGCGGAATCAATTCTTTTTTTTCTCCGAAAACCGGCGACACCTCTTCGTAAAATTTGAGATCGTCATCGGTTATCTCGAAGGATTTATTGCACCAAGCATTGGCGCAGGTTCGCTGCATGGAAATTATTATATACCCCGCAACACGGGCATCGCGCCTGTGTGTCAGTTTCACGTGATCACCGGGACACGATGTCCCGGTTGCGGAATCGCGATGATCCGTAGAGACGTCCGATTCGGACGTCTCTACAATCAATAAACCTCTTTAAGGTAGCAATTTTCGCCCTTCGACAAGCTCAGGGTGAATCGTGTTGTTTCGGCAGAAAATGGATTGAGCGGATCTTCAGTACACTTCTTTCAGGTAACACGATTCGCAATACACCTTCTCTCCTCGGGAGCCTGAGGGCTCCTCGGAGCCTCGAACGGCCGGCCTTTCGGGGGAATAAGTTGTGGCGATCGTTTTTTTGCAATTGGCACAATGCCTATCCCAAAGCTTTCTCGGGTTTCTCAAGTTCATTCTTTCCATATGCCGCTGATCGGGGCATTTCCGCGGAAGAGGAATTTTTCCTTCGCGATAAAACTTGATCTCCTGCGGAATCAGTTTGAACGGCTTACCGGTTTCTTGGCAGGTGAGGATCTGGTTGCAAATCGCATCCGGAACTTCACTTATATTGTCGGACATCTTGAATGACGGACCTAGGTAGCTTTCCTTATTATTCTCGGCTTCATGCCAGGCCCATCCCCGTTTCAGGGTCTCGGATTTACCCAAAGGATCATGGTTCTGGGACAAAGATTCGTTGTAGGCGAAAACGCTTGTTTCCACCGGGAAAAATTCACCCCATTCTTGCCCCGCGAAGCTGCCGTCAGGCAAGCGAAGTGGGGTCACCCGCATGTGTTCGATGATTTTCAACACTAGTTTTTCATATTCATCCTTCAAGTATTGTTTGTTCAAAATGCAGTATTCGTTTTTCTTGAGACCCGAACAGCCGAAACAATTTTTGCTCGGGAAAGAGTCATCGCAATAAGTCAGGTCGCTGCAATTGGTCCAGCAGATATTGCAAAACCGCAGATTGAAAAGGTCGTAGCCGCAAGCCATGCATTCATAAGTTTGCTCCGCGTTTCCGCCCCAATACGAGTGATCCATGCAATTTTTGGCGTCATACAGGCACATCGAATATCGGACGTCCTCGCACCGGTCGCACTCGAAAGACATGTGGCAGTTTTTACAGTTTCGTAAGTAATCCCCGGAGCAATTTTCCGCGTTCATACCGTGGTAAAACTTGGCGATCGGACCTGGGAGTACTTCTTCGACTTTGGTTTTGATTTTTTCGATCACGGCATGGCTGCCGGTATCCACCTGCCGGATAAAATCCTCGTATTCCGCTTTGGTTTTTTGTTCGTTGAATATCACATACTTTTTGTTTATCAGATTGCTTCCGCTTTTTAAACGGCTGGCGCATTGGCAGTCTTCGCTGTTTTCCATCGGCAGCTGCTGCTGCAATGCAAGCCGCGGGGTTGCATTCCGGAGTTCGGTGAATTGTTCGAAAAAAGGCCGGTTGAAATCAAACGGGCGTCCGGTGCTCAGTGGATCATATTTGTCGCTCCACCACGCATCGATGGAATAGACGATCTGCGGTTTGTCCGGCGAAAAAGCGGAAATGATCTGTTTGCCGGTCAAATCGCATTTCCGGTAGTACAGAAATTGCTCATTTCGATGCGAAAACCGCCGGATCATCCGACAGAAATAACAGAGAGTCGGTACGGGCACCTGCATTTGATCCAAAAATTCTTTATCCTTCGGCAGGATTTCGAAAGACAGCGAACATTGGCGGCAAGTTTTTTGCATTAAAACAGATTAAAAAACTAAGGATCCCAAGGGCGCATCGGAATCAGGCTTTAATAAAATAACCCGGCTCTTCTCGTCACTTACGCCCAGCGTTAAAACTTCAGAAATGAATGGACCGATCTGCTTCGGCGGGAAATTTGTCACGCAGACCACGAGCCGCCCGATCAAATCCTGAATTGAATATAAATCCGTGACCTGGGCCGAGGATTTTTTTTTTCCTACTCCGATTTCCAAAAAGTAGAGATGCGCGTCGGGAAAATACTCTCCTGCGAGCCTTTTCCAGAAGCACGAAAACCGGCTTACAAGCTGACGATAGATTTCGGGGAGTTCGGA
>MFXU01000052.1:0-25104 GCA_001788965.1 Candidatus Peribacteria bacterium RIFCSPHIGHO2_02_FULL_51_15
TTGAGTAAACGCTACGCGGTACGAGATGATGCCGTTACGAATGACCGATTAGTTATGTTTTAAATGCAAAATGGTATAAGAAGTTCATAAACTTCTTACAGACTTTGCATGCACCAGGAAACGCAGATCGATCGTGTCGGGAGGCCAGCAGGTATACAGGATCAGTTCTTCGCCGTTATCATCCGGCTCAAAAGGTTTCCGGTCACCGGCGGATACGGCTCCCTTGGAAGTCACCTCGTATACAAAAAGTTTGCCTTTATAGGTGACATAAACCCGGCTGCCTGGTTCGGCTTTGTTTATCTTGCGGAAGATCCTGGTGTATTCGGAAAGGTCCCACGGATAACCGCTACTGTGTCCGTAGATCATGACCAAAGTCCCCTCTCCCGGATAACCGAAAAGGTGTCCGACGCCGTCGCTTAAGGGAACCAGCAGTCCTTTGTCGGAAAAAGGATCGTCGGGATGGGTCACGGTCAGGTCGATGATCCCGAGACTCGGAATCGAAATCGCAAAAGGCTTGTCTGAAACCTCCGCTGTATCATCCGCCGGGATACTGGCGGCGCTTCCGGCTTCATCTGCGGCCAAGGATCGCCTGAGGCGATGCACCATATCAAAAAACTCCCCGCGGGTCAGGTATGCGCCGGCCTCGAGTCCGCTGCCTTTTTTTATTGCCCCTTTTTCAATCAGCCAGCTGAAGGCATCCGTATACCACTGTCCGGACTTGTTGATTAAATCAGCAGACGTCTGAAACGGCACGCGAGTGACATTGAAACTTCGCGCCAGCATCACGGCTGCTTCTCCGGTCTTCACCGCGGCCTGGGGTCGGAGCAGTCCGTCGGGATAGCCGGTGATCAATTTGTTTTTGAAAGCGATCTCGACGTACGGAGCGAACCAGGCCTTCTGGTTCACATCGGAAAATAGTGCGAGTTTGGGCATTTTCTCCGAGACTTTTTTGACTTGGGCGGAATACCTGTCCTGAGATTTCATAATCACTTTCAGCGCCTCGGCGCGGTTCAGATTGTCAAACAGCCGGATATTTCCGTTTTTCGGCACGTCGATCACCTTGTCGCGCTGCAAAGCCAAAACCGCAGCCTCGAAGTCTGCGGCATTCGGCTCCGCCGACACGAAAGAAGGCGACAACAAAAAAATCACGAGAAGAAGCCAGCTCTGTTTTATTCGGCCAGAAAACATATTATTATTTTATTCTATTTATGGTTTTTGTCAAATAGGTGTCATGTAACTGCTCACTGACCTTGCGGCCATGGCTCAAGAGCAAAACTGCGGGAGAAAATTATATTATCCAAACCCCTCTTATTCTCACCTCAGCAGCGGCCCTCCGTGGCCGCGGCGATTCTGGTATTCGTTTTGGCGCAGAGGCATCCGGTACGGAACGGAGTGTCATGTTCGCAAGCGGACGCCGGAAGATCAAATGTGCCGCCTTTCTATCTACTCCGCGGCCACGGAGGGCCGCTGCTGATCATAATTATCATTATTTCCCGTGTAGTTTCGCTGTTGACCCCACCCCTCATGGTCAGTGAGCAGTTACGGTGTCATCCGATCGCTTCGCCGGACAGTCCTCGATGGCGCAATGAATCCCGAAGTTGCATGGCGCTGCACTCGGACTGTCCGGCTTCGCTTAAATAAATTTGGTATTCTTGATTCATGATTTTTGATTCTTCGACACCGCCGACCTTCGTTTTCGATTTTGACTCGACGCTGGTCTCGATCGAGTCATTGGACGAACTCATAGCGCTGAGCATCCGTGAAAACCATGAACCGGATGAAGCCGGAAAAATACTTGAAGAAATACGGAAGATAACCGATATGGGCATGAACGGTGAGATCGATTTTCCGGAATCGCTCTCCCGAAGACTCAAAAAAGCCCCGGTCAATCGCAGTCATATAAAAAAGTTCGGAAGCAGTATCACGGAAAGCATCACACCTGGACTGCCTGCGATAATCAAAGAGCTGAGAACCAAAAAATACCAGGTGCTGATCATGAGCGGGGCTTTGATCGATTGCGTCATGCCGGTCGCGATCAAACTCGGCATACATCCGTCGGATGTTTTCGCCAACCGGGCGGTATTCGATGAATCCGGCAGGCTCACGGGCTTTGAAGTAAACGACATGGCAAAAACCGAAGGTAAAACATTGCATCTGGGCAAGCTCATAAAAACGGGATATATCCGCGGGAAAATCATAATGGTCGGCGACGGGATATCGGATCTGGAACCCTACAGGAAAAAAATCGCCAGCCATTTCATCGGCGTCGGCATACACAAAAAAAGGGAAACCGTAATGCGTGAAGCGCCGTATTTTTTCACTTCCGTCCCGCCACTCAAGCGGCACATACGCTTACTCTTAAATAATGTAGAATTTAGAGCCTCATCATGACTACCTCTTTTCCCAAATCGAAGATCAAGGTCCTGCTGCTTGGCGGAATTCACAAATCCGCGCGCGATGTGTTTCACGCAAGCGGGTACGGCGAGGTCGAACTTCTTGACAAGGAACTGACCGAACAGGAACTTAAGTCACGTATCGGCCAGGTACATCTGCTCGGCATCCGTTCGGCGACGCGTATAACGCCGGAAGTGATTTCCAAAGCCCGCAAGCTGCTGGCTATCGGTTGCTTTTGCATCGGTACCAACCAGGTTGATCTGAAAAACGCCAAGCTGGCCGGCATACCGGTTTTCAACGCGCCGTTTTCAAATACACGAAGCGTCGCCGAACTGGTTATCGCCGAAGTGATCATGCTGCTCCGTGATATTCCCTCGAAAAACTTCGCCGCCCACCGTGGCGAATGGCGCAAGTCGTCAAAAAGTTCGTACGAAGTCCGGGGCAAAACATTGGGCATAATCGGTTACGGACATATCGGCACGCAGGCCGGGATACTGGCCGAAGCCCTGGGCATGCGCGTTTTGTACTTTGACATCGAATCGAAACTTTCTATCGGAAATGCGCAGCCAGTGGCGACGCTTAAAGAAATACTGGCTGCCTCCGATGTCATTACGCTGCATGTTCCCGGCGGAACCGGAACCAGGCATCTCATCGGCCTGAACGAATTGAAATCGATGAAACGGGGAGCCTGCCTGATCAATGCGTCCCGCGGGCATGTAGTCGACATAGAGGCGCTGGCAAGTCTGCTCAGGCGAAAACATCTGTCGGGCGCCGCGCTCGACGTTTATCCCGAGGAACCGGCGTCAACCGGGGAACGTTTTTTTTCCGAGCTTCAAAAATTTGAAAACACGATATTGACTCCGCATGTCGCCGGCAGCACGCTCGAAGCGCAGGAACGCATCGGCCGCGAAGTCGCCGAAAAAATCGTGCTGTTTAGCGATACGGGCTCGACGGCCGGCTCAGTCAACTTCTTGGACGTCACGCTCCCCTCTCACTCGGGCAAACACCGTATTTTGCATATCCACCACAATCAACCGGGCGTTTTGGCTGCCATCAACGAAGCCTTTGCTAATGCAAAAGTGAACATTGCCGGGCAGTTTTTGCAAACCGATCAGGACATTGGCTACGTCGTTACCGATATCGATCAAAGACGCGGACTGGAGCTTCGTTCGGTATTGCAGGAAATACCAGGTACAATACGGACAAGAATCCTTTATTAATGATATCGCCGACTCTACAGTGCCGCCTCACTCTGGCTCTGCGGAGCCACCTCTCTCCCAAAAAGGGAGAGAGGAATCCAAATAAAACTTCGTTCGGAGGTGAAGCGAAGCTCCCCTCTCCCGAAGCGGAGCGAGGGAGAGGGGCAGGGGGTGAGGCAGGTTTTTTATGACAAAATAACTATCTAATGGATTTGCCCTCCCTTACCTTCAACCCCGGCCCATCCAAGCTATCGGAGCGAACCGAAAATGACTTGCGTGAAGCAGTGGAACTGAAAATATGCGAGATGAGCCATCGCGGCAACGCCTTCATGGAAATAAGCCGGGAAGCCCTAGCCGGACTCCGTTCTTTTTTCGGAGTCCCCGAAAGTTACAAGATCTTTTACACTTCTTCGGCTACCGAAGGCATGGAACTCACCGTCCGCAATCTGGTCGAAAACAAAAGCTGTCACTTCACCTGCGGCCGGTTTTCCGAGCTCTTCACTGAAATAAGCGAAAGTCTCGGCAAGAAAACTCACAGGATTTCAGCTCCATGGGGGCTGAGTCCGGATTTTAATCCTGCCGAAATCCCGCCGGACAGCGAACTGATCACGATCACGGCGAACGAAACAAGCACCGGCGTCATGTGTTTGAATGAAGATATAAGCCGCCTGCGCCGCGCATGTCCCCGAAGTCTGATCGCCGTCGATATCACGTCGCTTGCGGGAATGAAGACATTTCAGATCGCTGACGCCGATGTCTGGCTTTTCTCGGTGCAAAAGGGTTTCGGCCTTCCGAGCGGACTAGGGTTGATGATCGTTTCACCCCAAGCCTTCCTGAGATCAGAGGAATTAACCCACAAAGGTAAAAATTTCGCCGGCTTATTCACATTCGAAGCCATGAACCGGCTCATCGCTTACGGCGGCCAGACGGTTTGCACGCCGAATATGCTGGGAATTTATCTGCTCAAAAAAAAGCTCTCGCGCTGGAATTCCTCCGGCGGTGCGATCGCCAAAGAAAACGAAACGCTAAAAAAAGCTGAACGGCTGTATAAAAACATTTCCAGGCATCCGCGGCTTAAGTGCTTCGCGCAAAATCCGGCAAACCGGTCGGTAGCGGTAGCCTGCATCGAAGGCGATCCAAAAGATGTCGCCGCTCTGCATGAGACGGCCAAAGCCCATGGCATACAGCTCGGCAAAGGTTACGGCAAGTTGAAGGAAACCACCTTTCGCCTCGCGCTTTTCCCGGCGATAACGGAGAACGATCTGGAAAGGTTGCTCAATGTTTTAAATACTTGAGAATCAGAAATGCGGTAGATCATTTTCGTCCGAATCATGATAGCGCCTCAGGTCTTTCCTTCGCTGGTATTCGGTCACTATATTCGCTATTTGCGCTGCCACCTGGCCGGCATTCAATGTGTAAGGCAGAACCATGTCCGTCCCGATCCCGCTCTTCAGGTGAAAAACCAGCTTGCCGAAGGAAAAAAGGTTCATATATTGGGTTTCCGTGGAAACGCTGGCGAAATTCTCCAGGTTTATCGGCGTGACCCTGGTCCGGAATATGGACGACTGGTCCACCAGCACGGCCTTGTCTGTCGTTACGAAAGTGAAGTCGTATTTCCAGTCGATGAAAGCCACCGTTAGCCTCGGGAAAACCGCGACCAGCCAGGTCACGAACGCGCCCGATATGACCATCCAGGCGGAAGCATCGAGATAGATGAGGCCGGCGGCGGCGGCGACAATCAGCGCCGTCAGTATCCCCATCCAGAAAGCGGTGATGAAGAACCGGAAACCGTGATAGCGGACCATAACCAGAACCTGCTCGCCTGAGGCCAGAAAGTTTTTCTTGAACTTTTCGGTATCGGTTTCGAGTGCGAAAATGCGCATCGTCTTGAGTATACACTTGGTGAAAAAACCATTTAGCAATTTAACAATTTAGCATTTTGTCCATGTAGTGCTATTCTGTAGATCTCCTGACGCAATCCCATGCCTGACACTGCCCAAAACCCCGCTCCCGGCTTTCATATGCTCGGGATAGCTCCGCAGATACTTCAGATACTGCAGTGTCACAAGATCGTCGTGCCCACTCCCATTCAGCACCAATCGATTCCGCCGGCGATCGAAGGAAAGGATATCGTCGGCATCGCCCAGACCGGCACCGGCAAGACATTCGCTTTCGGCATTCCCCTTTTACAGCGCCTCGCCCAAAAGCCGGGACGCGGGCTCATCATTGTCCCTACCCGCGAACTGGCGATTCAGGTCGATGAATCTCTGCAGATTTTCGCGCAGTCACTCGGCATTCGGACGGCCGTGATCATCGGCGGTGCGCCGATGCGCCAGCAGCGCGAGATGATCCGCCGGAACCCCAGAGTCGTCATCGCCACTCCGGGTCGCCTGAACGATCACCTGCAACAGCGGACCATCACGCTGAAAGAAGTGAACATTCTCGTGCTCGACGAAGCCGACCGCATGCTGGACATGGGTTTTCGGCCGCAGATCGAGGCATTTTTCCGGTTGGTGGCGCCCGTCCGGCAGACACTGCTTTTCTCCGCCACCATGCCGCCCGAGATCATGAAGCTGGCGCATACCCATATGAAACTGCCGCTCCGGATCGAAGTCGCTCCCTCGGGAACGACTGTGAAAGGAATAGAACAGGAGCTCTTTATCGTGCAGAAGCTCGAGAAATTGCAGCTGCTCGAGACCCTTCTGAAGGAACACCGCGGATCCATACTGGTTTTTTCCCGGACCAAGCACGGCGCGAAGAAAATCACGCGGTCACTGAAAGCCAAAGGCCACGCCGTCGCCGAGATCCACGCCAACCGGACATTAAACCAGCGGCGCGAGGCGCTGCAAGGATTCAAGACCGGCAGATATCGCATCCTGATCGCCACCGATATCGCTGCCCGGGGCATAGACGTGACCGGCATCGAAGTGGTCATAAATTTCGATCTGCCCGATGATCCCAGCGACTACGTCCACCGCATCGGCCGCACTGCCAGAGCCGGTCACTCCGGCCGCGCCATCTCTTTCGCCACCGCGGACCAGCGGAACCAGGTCCGGGACATCGAGCGGCTGGTCCGGCTTTCACTGCGCAGAAAAAACACCCCCGTGTTTCCGGGACAGCCGATACCGCCTTCCGAGTCCCGCCCGTTTCAAACGCCACCCGCCTCCCGCGGCGACAAGTGGCATTCGATCAAACAGTTCCGGCCGGGACAGAGATATAGTGGCAAAAGGTAAGTTTGAGGTATCCTTCGCTCCGACGATGACGCATCATTTTTCAAGATCGGCTTTAGCCGCGCTGGGTTTTGCCGCCTTGTTCGCGCTGGCAGGTTGCAATGCCACGCCCGCGCCGGCTCCGCAGAGTTCCGGACAGGAAATCTCGCAGCAGGCGGCAATAGACGCCGTGCGCGCTCTGCCAGAGGTACGAGAATATGAGAAGACCCTCGCGGAAGCGGGAACCACGGCAAAAATTGACGCGCAGTCCGAGGATGCGGAGTGGCTTGTGCAGGTGTACGAGATAAAGGACGATCACACCGCCACGTTCAACTGGTATCGCGTTGACAAAACTACGGGGCGGATCTCGGCGGAATTCTGATACCAGGTTATGCGAAATCAAGAAAAAGATTATACCTTCCCAAAAAGTTGCCGCGGCCTAAAAAAGCCGCTGCTGTATAACAAAATATAGATACAGCAGCGCCCTTTCAGGGCGCGGTGAGGCTCTCCACCAACGGCTCGATCCACGGCTGCTCCTTTTTCAAAATGCGGCCGCGCGGCGAAGAGGGGTCATTCCAGTCCCGCGGAAGAAGCCCGGTGAGAGCCCGAAGCGTTTCCCGCTCGCGCTCCTTGTTTCCGAGAATCGAATATCCGTGCGCGATGATGCGATACGCCGCGACATCAACCGGGCGCATCTCACGGGCGATACCGAAAAGCTCCGCCGCGCGTTCCCCGTTCCCATTTATCGCGGCTTGCCACCCGAGCAAAAGCGGCGCCATGCCGTCCTGCATGTTCGTCAGCGCGGAGAGTTGTTCCGCGCTTTCGGAGACAATGCGATGGAGCCGTCCGGTTGCCGCTGCATCCGGTGTTTGTTCCAGCGCAAGCAGCGCCGTCTCCGCGGTTTCGATGAGGATCTGCCGGTCATACGGGAAGATGACTTCGGTGCGCATCGCCGCATCCGCCGCCGCAAGCACCGTCCCGTTTCGGAGAAGATTCTCGTAACGCTCACGATTAAATCGGGCAATGATCCACCAGCCGAAGATGATAATTGCCAGAAACGAACCGACTGCCGCCACCCCGAGCACGCGTTTCGAGAATATCGGGAAGCGCTCCAGTGCCGGGGAAGGCAAAGATCCGAGCCCCATCCCCGCGATCAGCCACGCGAATGTGCCGGTAGCCGGATCTATTACTCCGGCGAGCAAACTCACATGCGTGCCCGCAAGCGCGATGAAGATGACCGGCAGAAGCGGGTGCGCCGTGCGATTTTTCCAGAGGCCGATAAAAAGCAGACCGAGGAATCCGTACATCAGCAAAAACCCCGCCCATCCGATCGTAAGGAAAATCTGCAGCGGCTCACTGTGCGCATCGTCGATCTTCGTCGTCAGCGATTCGTACTCGTAAAATACCGGAGAGAGGAACCGCGGCGAGACGAGTCCGACCGTCTCGAGTCCGTAGCCTTTAGGCCGCTGCCTCGCCATGGAAAGCGCGCTTTCCCAGATGACGCCGCGCGCACCGAGCGCGAAAGGCTGCGCTGTCGGTACGCTGAAACGTACTGCGAAAGACCATGCGGCGATCCCCGCGAGCGCGAGGCCGGCAAAGGCAAAGAGCAGTATGCGCGGTCTGTCAACCGAGGGTGTCCGCCTCGGCATCGTAAACGCCCAGAGCATCGCAGCGACAAAAATGCCTACTGTCGCCGCGCGGCTGGCGGTAGCAAGCAGCACGACGAGATTCAGAAACGTCAACGCGCAATACAGAAATCTGCTCCGCACATTACTGTCACGCATACTCCATGCGACAAATGGCAGAGTGAGAAGCAAAAAGTTCGCGAGCATCGTAGGCTGTCCGATGGTAGAGAAGATGCGCCCGAGAAAAAGGTCCGCGCGCCACGCGGGACCGAGGGGATCCAGCTTCACGGCCTGCAAAATCCCGTACAGAACCACGAGCGCGTTCGCCGTGACGATTGCCCGAACGAGCGCGCCGCGCGAAGCATTCCGTTGCACGGCTACGATGCCGCCGAGAGCGACTGCGAAATACGCGATCTGAGTCAGAGAACCCTGGAATCTGGGAGGTGAACCGACGATGCTGAGAATCGGCGCGATCGACCATATCGGCGAAAGCAAAGTCACGATGATCAGCAGCAGAAACAAACGGCCGGTCCCAAGCGTCAGCAGTACGGACAGCGCGTCACGCTCGGGATCACGCAGCGCCGCCAAAGCGCCAAGGAAACCCGCAATAGCCAAAAAGAAAATTTTCGGCAATACGAAACCGACGGAATCGAGAGGGACGAAAACGATCGTCGTCAGCACGAGCGCGACAAAAAACCACTTAACCGGGTTTTTAGAAGCAATTGAACTCATATGCAAATTCGAGTATAATAACAAGAGATTAGCATCAACAAACATCCATTCCCATCCAAGGTATGAAGCCCGTTTTCTTTGGGTCCGCTCGAACGTGGATCATCACTGCTTTTGTAATTTCGGCGCTGACGGGTGTCGCGACCTGGTCCCTGAAAGAAGGGACGGCGGCAACGGGCAAAAATCCGATACTTGGGCTAAAAATCACGCCGGACCCGGCAAGCGTCGAGGCCGGGGGCACGCTCCGTCTGACAGCCGAGGGCGACTACGGCACGACAAGTATGCCGGTGCGCGCGGACTGGTTCTTCCTGGAACCGGAGAGTGAAGCGACGGGAACGCTGGATGGATGCGAGCGGAGCAAGACATGCGATTTTCGCGCCGGTGACATCGCCGGCATCGCCGTTATACAGGCGCAGATTGGCGACGGCGAAGCGGTAGCCAGAGCGAAGATCATCGTGAAAGAGGCGCTGAAAAATCCATTCAAAGACGTACTGCCCTCCTGGGCGCAAGCGTCAATATTGCGGCTGCACAAGCAAGACATCGTCAAAGGTTACGACGACGGGCGCTACGGTCCGGCCGATTCACTGACGCGCGGGCAGATCGTCACTTTGATCGTCCGCATGCTCATGCAAACGAGCATGCTAAAGGCGGGTGAAACCTGCGCGCGTTCACCGGTTGACGTACCTTCAAAGCACTACGCGTACGACAGCGTATGCGCCTTCGGCAATCGCGGCTGGATCGAACCGAAGGGAAGCTTCCGCCCCGACGCCACGGTGTCGCGCGCCGAGACTGCCGGCTTCCTGGCATCGGCTATCGGTTCAATCCTCGAGAAAGACGGGGCGTCTGAAACGATACAGGTATTTGAAGATATTCCGGTTTCGTCGTCCTTCTTCCGTCCGACTTCGCTGCTCCAGCGCGCCGGCATAATGACGGGCTATCACGGCGGTGACTTCGGCGCATTGGATCCGCTCAACCGGGCGGCAGCGGCGACGGTGGTCGACCGCGCACTCGGCATTGTCCAAAACGCCGGGCCGGTTCCGCCGATACCGCTACTTCCTTCTGCCCAGACAAAACCTGCGGCGAAATCCGCCGCTCCCGCCACCGGGCTAAAGCCGGCTCTGCCACTGAGAGACGCGTTCCAGGCATCACCGGGTCTTCCGCTGCCTCGCAGCGGGGACAGTTCGTGTCAGAAGTCCAAAGCCCCCTCTGCTGAAACCTCGTTGCCCGAAAGTGCCAGTGACACCTTTGAGTCCGCGTTACCCGAAAGCGCGGGGGACACATTCCCCGTAAACTGCTGCGAAGCGTGTCCCGCCTCCGACGCGGACCGGTTCTACATTCCGTTCGGTGGAAATACTTGCTTTGCAGGAGACGTGCGGCGCGATGATCTGAAAGGCAACGCCTGCGGAAATCCGCTCTTGGAAAATACCGACAATCTGCCGGTTACGTACGGCAGCCGCTGCCTAAGTCGTCCGCAGACGACCGGAACGCAGCTGAATACCCGGACGGATGACGCGCCGGTAAATCATCCCGCGGGAAACGGCGCGAATGCCGGCGGTGTCCAGGACAGAGGAGTGGCCGGAGGGGCCGCAAATGCCGGCGGTGTACTGGCAGGCGCGGCAGGGAATGCCGGAAACGCCGGAGCCGGTAACGCGCAGAATGCGCCCGTAAATGGCTCGTATGACACAAGCCCCGATGCACCGCGCATCGACTGCTCAGGATTCGAAGCGCGCTACCGGCAAGCCGCCGAACGCTACCGCAAAGCGAAAGCCGCGCTCGACCGGGAAAGTCAGACCGAAAATGAGGACAGTATAAAGGCGCGCGGTCAGGCGATGGAAAAGACGCTCGATGATCTGGAGAAAGAAATCCGCGCCGCTGAGCAGGACTTCGGGAAACTCCGCCAGACCTATGCCGACAACGACCTGCTGGACGCCGAGGGATACCCGCTCATGTGGAAAGACGGAGTGAAAGTCCGAAGCGATAAATTAAGCCCGCTCGTAGACCGCATCCGGCAGCTGAAAGCCAAACTCGAAACGATGCTCAAAGAGTACTATGCCCTGGTCGATGCCTTTAGCGCGCTCGTCTCCGAGCACGACGCGGCGTATGCCGAGCTGACGGCTCGCTACCGGGAGCTCGAGGCGTGCAAGGACGCACGCGATAAACAGTCCGACGCGATAAGTGCGAAAGAGAAGATAAAGAGCGACAAGAAATATAAGGAGTGGGAAGCCGGTAAGAAAAAGGAGGCGGCGGCCCAAGATGCACGCGAAAAACGGGGCGAGATCCCCCCGGGTTTGGGCAGCAGCCAGGAATGTTGCGTGGACTATACCCGCGCCTTTGTCGACACGTGTTACCGCGTCACACTGGATACCACAGTCGGTGTTTCGACCACCTTTGAACGCGGGAATTACTGGGATCAGGACGCCTTCGACGCCTGGCGTCAGTGGATGCAAGCCGTTGACTGGGCGAGCCTGCTCACAGACGGTATCGGGGGCGTCGGCGAACGCATCGCCATGGTCGCGGAATATGTGGCCGGACTCTTCGGCATCGAAAGCAGTCCCTCGTACTTGAGCAAGGATGTCGTTCTCGACCTCCTCCAGAAGCTCGTCGACCGAATGCCGAACATGGTGATGGAAATCGTCGTTCCGGTACGCGTCAAGACGCATACCAAAACGGATGTCTGGACTGCACGGGCGAACGGCATCTGCGCGGAGATACCGTGGTCGCACAAAACGAATGTGAGCGATACCTACCGCACGGTCTACATGCGTTATGAATGCATTTCGGACAAAGGCCGGTACTCATTCGATTTCGGAGTCAACGGCTGCTACCCCAAAACGAGCGAGGAGTGGGTGGATACCATTGAGAAACTCGTGAAACGGGCCATCGACGAAGTCCATGAAGAGGAAACCGACAGCGGGCCAATCTGCCCGGAATAGAAGGCAGAAATGGCAAATAAGAAGTGAGGCTTTTCTTCCTTCAATATGGATTCTCTCATTGCCACTGCCGGATTCTGGATCGTGTTCGGTCTCGCCTGCGCATGGCTTCTGCCGCGGTACTATTACGCCCGGGATGAAAAGCGCGCAAACGAGCTTCGATACGCGGCGATAATCATTGACACACTTGTGTTGCTCTCGCTCGTTCTTCCCTGGATTCCCTTTAGCCGCGGGGGACCGGCTTCTGGCGTGACTTTATTTATGAGAGGCGATCCCCTCTTCTCTATTTTCGCGTTCAGCGCCTTCGCTGCATTGGCTCTTCTTTCGGTCGGCAATAAATCCATAATCCTGAAGATCGCCGCCTGCCTGCAAATTCTCGGTAGCGTCTTCCTCTTCGCCGCCATGCTGAGGCTTTTGCCCGGAACGTTCACTATGACTTTCGATGAGACCGCTCCCATTTTTGCGGCCATACTGATGCTGTGCGGTTGTGTCGCGGTTTTGCTGCTGTGGCAACAGTTACAGAAGCGAAAACGGTAAGTTCGTGGCGGTTCCTATTTGACTTTATCATTTAATATGATATAATATACGTAACATACACCCCACTTTTATATGCGTCCATTTCACAAGAATACGTTTGCCGTTTCTGTTTGCGGCGTCTTTCTGCTCGTCATCGCCGGATCAGTCGCGATATTTCAGGTGCTGCGCGCGAATGCCGTTAGCGAAGGTCTTCTGGGTGTCAGCATCACCGCTAAAAGCCCATTCACGATCGAAGCCGGCGGAAACATCCGCCTTACAGCCGAAGGCGACTACGGCACCACCACCATGCCGGTGCGAGCCGATTGGTCGATTGGCAGCGGTGTGCCGGCCACGATCGGCCGCTGCAGCAACACACAGCAGTGCACGGTGACCGCAGGTGCTGTGGCGGGAGTCATCCAAATCACCGCCAGGACAGATGGCTTCGATGCAGTCGTATTGCTCGAAGTCACTGAAACACTGAAAAATCCGTTCACCGACGCGCTGCCGGATTGGGCTGCTCCATCGATCATCCGCCTGCACCGCGCCGGTATAGTCAAAGGCTACGACGACGGACGCTATGGTTCAGGGGATCCAGTCACCCGCGGTCAGGTCGTGACGCTGCTCTATCGCATGCTGAAATCAGCCGGTCTGATCGAAACCGGCCGGAACGGATGCGGCGCCTATGCAGATGTACTGCCAGGCGAGTACATGGAGGAAGCGGTCTGCGCTTTCGCGGCCAAAGGATGGGGATTCGATTCTACGAAGTTTCTGCCGAACGATGCGGCCTCGCGCGGCGTCGTCGCCAAATTGGTTGCCATGGTCGGAGAACCGCTATTAAAGGAGGCGGACATCGACGCTGAGTCACTGGCGGATGGACCGCAGATTTTCGACGACGTCCCGCCGGGTGATTCCTTCTTCGCCGACGTCGCGATTGCCAACGCGCTCGGCGTTATGACCGGCTATCCTTCCGGCGATTTCGGAGTGAGGGATTCCATCAATCGCGCGAGCATGGCGGTCATCCTGGACCGGCTTCTGGCTAAATTCAACGATGCCGGCCTGATGAAGCAATCACCCATGCAAAATGCCGCCTCCGCGCAACCGGACGCCGCTAAAGACTCATCTTCTTCGGCTTTATCTTCGACTGCAGCCGTGACAGCCGCGTGCGTCATCCAGGCGGACAATGTGACGACACCGACAGCGGATCGCTCCGACTTCGGCGACGGTTACGCGAAAATCACTTACACCGACAAGCACGATCTTTCCTCCATACGCGCAAAGTGTACCGACGAACTCTTCAAGAAGATCATGGATACCTATTGCTCGGAACCCGTCAATGCATCAAGGAAAGCGCAGTGGGGAGTCCTCCTCTACGCCGCGGACGGCTCTGTGAAGACGGGCGGAGGCGCCGCAAGCGGGAGCAACTATCATCTGTGCCCGGATCGTCGTTCTGCCGCGCAATCCTCCGTGTCCGTTTCATCGGTCGCGTCTCCCGCCAAAAAAAACCCGGAGCTCACCGCGAAAACGGGTACATTCAACCTGAGCGCGTTCGTGAACTACTACGATTTTTCGAAGGAAGCGGCAGTGCCTTTCCCCTACGAGCCTCCTTACGATATCCGCGTCGAGAAGCCGGGACCGCTGGCGAACCAGACGAAAGTGTGGGTCTATAACGGCGAAGGCTGGATCAGCCGCATCGATCCCGCACTGCAGCGCAGCTACCCGAACGTGCGCCAGGACGACTGCATCCGCCAGCTAAAGGAAACGCGGCGGTTTGATAGTCCGCAGATCGGCGCGGGCGACACCGTCTGCATCGATACCGATGACGGTTACATCGTGAAGATGACGCGCCACTGGTCCGGAGAATTCATGGAATATCAACGGTGGCCGGGCGAGATCGATTATTTGGGCACAAATACGACCGCCGTTTCACCGACGCTCACCGCGGTTTCGTCCGCTCCGGTATCTTCGTCATCTTCGTCTGCTTCCTCGGCCTTCTCTTCTTCGTCATCGGATGACGGGTTCCCGCCTCTGCCAGGGGAACCTTCGGGCCGCGTCCGTGGCAGCGGCACCATCGAACTCAGTTACTATTCCTGGACAACGTTCGATTTCGATGCCGAGAAAGTCAATGCGCCCGTCACCGACTACGACGTGATGTTCCCGCACCGGAACGCCACATTCGAGGTCGATGTGGCCTCGGTCTATAGCGCGGACAAGCTAAAGAACGTCGTACGCACCAAGATCATGCGATCACCCAGGCCCTATAAAGAAACGACCGAAGCGGGCTGCATCGTAGAGCTGAGGAAAGCCCAGGGATATTCCGCCATCGTGCCGGACTATAACGGCGCGGTGTGTTTTCAGACGCTGTCCGGACTGGTCGGCAAGGTAAGCAGCGGCTGGCCGTATGGAAACGTGCAGTACGAAATCTGGGGTGCCGGTTGGGATTTCCTCCCGGAGTATCAACCGGGGGAATCCACATACTGATCCGGGTTCGATTTATCCCGGTCCCGCTGCACCCGATCCCGCGACATATCCCGTGCTCCAGCAGATCTGCAGACTGAACCCGCCCGAGGGCCGGTCGAAATCCAGTATGTCGCCGGCCAGAAAAAGATTCTGGAATTTTTTTGACCGCATGGTTTTGAAATCCACTTCTTTGAGATCGACTCCTCCGCCGGTGACTATCGCCTGATCTGCACCGAGCAAACCCGAGACTTTCATCGGCAGGTCTTTCAGAAATGAACCGAATGCCAGCCGGTTTTCACGCGTGAGATGATGGAGCGGCGTCTCCGGAATGATTCCCGCAAGCTGCAAAATTACGAGGCCGAGCCTGGGCTGAACCAGCTCGCCGACAGAGTTCTTTATCATTTTGTTTTTTCCGCGCTCGAAGACTTCGACGATTTTCTTGTCCAGCGCACCCAGGTCAAGCTTTGGGAATAAATCCAGCGAGAGCGTCACGTCTCCGGTCTTCAGAAGTGAGCCGATATTCCGGCTCATATTCAGCACCAGCGGACCCGAGAGTCCGTAATGCGTGAAAAGCATTTTCCCGGACTGTGACTCATGTTTTATTTTCCCCTGCCAGGCCGTGAGCTTCACGTCCTTCAGACTTATCCCGCTCACATCTTTGACCCAGGTGTTCCGGATCGATACCGGGACCAGCGCCGCCTCGGGCTCGCCCACTTCAATCCCGATCTCGCGCATCCATTTGAATCCGTCACCGGTCGATCCCGTTTCCGGGCGGGATTTTCCCCCCGTAGCCAAAATAATGTTCTTGGCTTGTATACTTCCCGCATCTTGTACAATTTTTGTGATCATACCGTCCGCGTGTTTTAAGCCTCTCACCCGGTTGCCCGTGACCAACGTCACCTTCCCTTTTGACATAAACTCAGTCAGTACCCGGCGCACGTCTTCGGTCGAGTCGCTCACCGGAAATGCGCGATTCTCCGGCTCCACTTTCAGCTTCAGGCCAAGCGACTCGAAGAATATCCAGGTCGCCTCCGGACCGAACTGCGAAAAAACGGAATAAAGCGATTTCCCTTTTTTGCCGTATTTCGCCGTCAGTTTATGCATGTCGAATTCGGCATTCAGTATGTTGCACCGTCCGCCGCCGGTCATCATAAGCTTTTTTCCGGGTTCGGGATTTTTTTCCAGCAGTATCACGCGGGCATCCAGCTCCGCAGCTCTGCCGGCCGCCATCATCCCCGCCGGTCCCCCGCCGATCACGGCGACGTCAAATACGTCGTTCATGGGCCAAGAATACAGGATCCAGCGCGTCGTATCCCGCCTCAGCCGATCGATGATGTCGTGGATCTGTTAGAATTAAAAGGCTGGTAAATTAACCGGCTATTCCCTGTCGAATTACCATCTCAAACTTATGTATCTCACCGCTTCGATGCTCTACGACTATATCCGTTGCCCGCATAAAGTATGGCGGGACAGGTATGGTCCGCAGGACGAGAAAAATCCGGAGACAAACCCCTTTGTCGAGCTTCTATGGGAAAGAGGCCTGCAACATGAGAAGGAAACGATCAAAACCCTCGGTGAATTCCTCGACCTAAGCGCCGGCGGATTCGAGGAACGGTTTGAGAAAACGAAAGAAGCGATGCGGCAGAAAACGCCTCTGATCTATGAAGGCGTTTTGATTTACGGCAACCTGCTCGGCATACCCGACCTGCTCCGGCTTCAGTCTGATGGAAATTATGTCCCGATCGATATCAAATCCGGAATGGGTTTCGAGGGAGGTGATGAAGAAGAAAGCGCGGATGGCAAACCGAAACCTCATTACGCCGTACAGCTTTGCCTGTATGTGGAAACCCTGATCCGCCTCGGCTTCGCCAAAGAACGGAAGGCAATAATCCTGGATATCAATCGAAACGAAGCCGAATACGACCTGCTCAAACCGCGTGGCGTGAAAACTCCGCAAACCTGGTGGGAATTTTATGAAGAAATCAAGGAACAGGTCTGGGCTTTGCTCAATGACAAGACACATAATAGTCCGGCTGCCGGCAGCGCCTGCAAGCTCTGCCCGTGGTACTCAAGCTGCAAGAAATGGTGCGCCGACCGGGATGATCTCACCTGCGTGTCGGGCCTCGGCCGCAGCCGGAGGGATACGATCAATGCCGATCTCGGCATCATGACCGTAAACGGGATTTTGAATCTGGATTTGCCGAAGATCATGGCTCAGAAACGGAAAGACAAAAAGTTCCTGCACGGCATAGCGGAGAAAACGATCGATTCATTCATGACCCGGGCAAATGTGCTGAGAGTCACAAAGAAACCCGTACTTCACGAA
Source organism: Candidatus Peribacteria bacterium RIFCSPHIGHO2_02_FULL_51_15 (assembly GCA_001788965.1). Lineage (GTDB taxonomy): Bacteria > Patescibacteriota > Gracilibacteria > Peribacterales > Peribacteraceae > 2-02-FULL-51-10. The sequence continues at coordinate 17,386 of MFXU01000052.1, forward strand.
GCAATCGGCTTGCCTGTCGTTGCGACTGAATTATTCTTCGATATCGAGGACGATCCGACGCAGGAATTCGTCTACATGCACGGCGTTTACGAGCGGTCCGCTTCAGGTGAACGTTACCTGTCGTTCATCGCTTCGGAAGTCACGCCGGAGGCCGAAGAGCGGGCCTGGAAAGAGTTTTGGGATTATGTCCGGACACTGAAGAAAGACGACTTCGCCGTGTATTACTATTCGCATCACGAGAAAACCACGTACAAAAGGATGCAAAAGAAATATCCGCGGCTGATAGAGGAAACCGCAGTCGGGCTTTTTTTCGAAAATCCGAACGTTATCGACCTCTACAAAATTGTAAGAGGCAAAACCGACTGGCCGCTCTGGAGCTATTCGCTCAAAGACATCGCCCAGTATCTGGGTTTCCGCTGGCGGGACGAGACTCCCTCCGGCGCGCTCTCGATACAGTGGTATAGCGAATATCTGAAAACCGGCGACGAAAAAATCCTGAACCGGATCAAGCTTTATAACGAGGACGACTGCAAAGCGACGATGGTGCTGAAGGACGCGCTGGCGAGGATGGCTGTCGGAGAATGAAAATTCGGTTAAAGCAAGTGCTCACTGACCCTGCGGCACACATCCGTAAAACAAGCCTTTCATTGCGATGTGGCATGGGCATCTTGCCCATGGGGACATGGGCTTTGAGCCCATGCTCGCAAGTTTTTCACGGGCGCGACGCCCGTGCCCCCATGGCCGGGACGGCCATGCCACGACATTTGAGCGCTTGTTTTTTTCAAGGTCAGTGAGCACTTACCGGTTAAAACCATGATTTTTAACTTAAAACCTGTTATAATATTGAATTAAGGACATCATTCGCTTTGCATTTCGTCATAATAAAAATAAACTATGATTCGTTTCCCCTCTTCCATGAACTGGCTGGTACAGTTATTTTCGCGCTCTAAATCGGTTGAGACGGAAGTCCTTAAAAGATTGCCGCCAGATATTTCTTTCGAATTCAGAGCTGATTTTGACGATCAAAATAATCCTGTAATCTTCGTCTGTGCGCCAAATTATGAAGGATTGATAACTGAGGGAGCCACCTTCCAGGAAGCGGTCGTCAATGCCTGCGATGCGATTCTTACGTATTTCAATGTGCCTCGGGAATACGCGAATCTGGTTGAGTACCGGATTAAGAAAAAAGAAGACCAAAGACAATTGATCTCCGATATTGCGGGTTTGAAACAAGTGGTGCTGAGCAGGCATAATCCGGTCTGTGCCTGATTTTCCCGAAGTTCCACAGGAACGCGCCGCCCGGGCTTTTGAAAGACTGGGCTTTACGGTGGATCGAAATAAAGGCAAAGGCGGACATTACAAAGTTTATGGTCCTTCAGGAAAGTTTACGATATTGCCCAGCCATTTACGTGCCAAAGGTCTGCGCTGCAATATCGCCAAATTCATAGAGAGGGAGGACGTCAGTCTGGAGGCTTTCAGAGAAGAGCTTTAGAAGCGAATCCGCGGACAGACACCCTTTTCCGAATGTTTATGTTTTTTTCCGCTGCAGCTTTATACTGACTTTCAATGCCCGTCACCCGTTATCTGTCGGATATTCAGAAAGAGCTGGCGACCGGCCATGCGCAGGAGCACAGCTATCGACCGGCATTAAAGGCCTTATTCGAAACAATCACGAAGCTTCGCGTTGTAAATGAACCGAAAGGCAGCGCACACGGACGGCCGGATTTTATTTTTCTCAAGGGAGAAGTGCCCATCTGTTACGTGGAAGCCAAAGATATTACTGTGAATCTGGATAAAATGGAAAAGAGCGAACAGATGGCCCGTTACTTCGGATATGCCAATTTGGTACTTACGAATGGGTTGGAGTTTCGTTTCTACAAAAACGGCGCCAGGTACGGCGATTCCCTGATATGCGCGGTAAAGAGGGAAAACACAATCGAACCCAAAAAAGAAACATTTACGGCATTTATTGACGTACTCACGGACTTTATCTCCGAACCGATAGATGCTATCCGCTCGGCGGAACATTTGGCCAAGATCATGGGTGGCAAAGCCAGGCGACTCAGGGAAAATATAACCGAAATCTTAGATCCGGCATTCACAGGACAAAAAGGCGATATTGAGAACGTGATGCAGATTTTGAAAGCCAAGCTTATTCATGACATCACACCCGCCCAGTTCGCCGATCTCTATGCTCAGACATTGGTTTACGGACTCTTCGTCGCGCGGTACAACGACGACACTCCCGAAACATTTTCCCGTACCGAAGCCAGAGAAAAGATCCCCGCCAGCAATCATCTCCTGCAACAATTCTTCGACCACATCGCGGGGACAAACTTTCTGAAAAAACTCTCTTTTATCGTGGATGAACTTTGTGATGTATTTGTGCACAGTAATGTCCATGACCTCGTGCATGGTCTTTACCGGCAAATGAGTCTGGAACAGGAAACACACGATCCGATCATTCACTTCTACGAGGATTTTTTGAAAGAATACGATCCGGCGCTGCGTATGAGCCGGGGTGTTTTCTATACTCCCCTGCCAGTCGTGCGATTTATCGTCCGGTCCGTTGATGCGCTTCTGAAGGAACATTTTGGCTTGAGCCAGGGACTGGCCGACCGCTCAAAGATCGACTGGGAGCGGATCGAACACGGGAAGAAAACCAAGGAATCCATCGACCGCGTGCAAATCCTGGACCCGGCCGTCGGCACCGGGACATTCCTGAATGAGGTGATTAGAAACGTCCATGAACGCTACAAAGATCGCAAAGGCGAATGGCCGGCGTTTGTAAATGAACATTTGGTTCCGCGGCTCCACGGCTTCGAGCTGATGATGGCCAGCTATACCATCGCGCATTTGAAACTGAGCATGACCTTAGCTGAAACCGGTATCGCGAAAATCACCAAGCGCCTGCGCGTTTTCCTCACGAACAGTCTGGAAGAAGCGCCGCCGAAAATTTGCTTAATAGATTAGAAGTGGATTTAAAGGATGATTATGTCATTATCCATGATGGGCAGGAGGACGGTGCCATTATTCGTCTTCTGAGAAAGAAACGGGTTTTCAATTTCATACAGGGAAGAAAGTTCACCCTACAAAAATTAATTGAAGACCCTCTCTTCAAGAGAGCGAATAATTCATTTTTCTTACAAGCTGTTGACCATATTTCTTACGTTGTGCTCCATGTTTACGATAAACGATTACCTAATAACGAGATTGCAGCGCTTTACGCAAGTTCACGCCTTGCGGAGTTAGGCAATCCTCGAATGTGTTATCGCACAAAGAAAAATTATCCTGGTCATATACCGATTCCGGCACGATGAAGAAGAGTTTGTGCCTTGCGGCACCCACCCTCCCTCGGGGCGCAGAGACTCTCGGCATGAGCGCCGAGGCTCCGAGCGATAGTATTGTATTTAGCCAGGCATTTTTTTCAATTGACAAAGTTTTTCTTCCAATTCCACCTCATGAAAAATCTCAGTCTGCAGGAACAAGACATGTTCTGGGGAGAAACCGGCCCGTACTCGGAGGCAAAAATGATTCTTAACACACGGATTCTTGATGACGGTATTTCCCGCGTCACCGTGGAGATCGACGGCAATATCAACCCCACTACCTTTAAAATAGTTAAAAAAAACAAGAAGGTCTTTGCAAAGGATCCGGTGATCATCGATTTACTGGAGAGCGCACGATATGAAGGCACGGACTGGGGCTACCATGTTTCACTCGGATATGAGGAACTGAGGACGGACGAAGATGGAGAAAAAGTTATGGACCGCGCGCGTAATAAACTGCAAATTCTGAAAGACGCGATAATCAGAATGCACGAGTTCGTGCTGGATTATCTGGATGAGGACTGACTGTCCCCTGATTTAGCGCAGACTATTTCTCCTTCTTCACCCTCACACTCTTCGCCTTTTTCAATATCTCACTCTCATTTCCGTCATTTGCCGATGCAGTATTACAAATATTCAATACTTACTTGTTTGCTATTTATACGTCTTCAGTTAAGATTACGGTTTTATGTTTTCCTTCTTCAAATTCCACAGGAAAAAGCCGATTGACGCAAATAAAATGCGTCAGGTTGGATGCAACGGCAAGGCCTCCAAGAAGCTCCCGAAGAACGTCAATGATCTTGATATCAGCTACCGCATGCTGGTGCGTGAGCTTGGGAAGCTATAATTATAGCTTCGCGAAAGGGGATATCGCCTCAGGGCAAAAAAGCTTGCCAGAGATTTTTTATTTCCAAACCCGCTACATTCTCCCTATAATCCCCCCGCTATCTTCCTCGGTAGCTTCCTCCTTCGCTCTTCGCTTTGCTCAGAGCTACGGCGGACAGGCAGCTTCCCGCCATGGAAGCATAGATTATCCGTTTTTTTCATCTCATTTATTTATTCCTCGGTAGCTCAGCGGTAGAGCAGGGCGCTGTTAACGCCAAGGTCGTTGGTTCGATCCCAACCCGAGGAGCCATATCGTGTAAACGCACCATAAAATAATCATCCCACCTTCGAAGATGGCCGCCGTCTCTTCCGGTTCTTCCGGCTCTCCTTCACAAAGGTTGCCGCATCAACCAACCAGTTCATTCTCTGCTCGGCAGTCGTACCGTACTTGATACGACGCAATTGTTCCCGGTCGACGGACGATGCGTAGTCTTTCATAGACCTTTATATTCTAACAGAATAGCAACGTCCAGCGCATCTTTCTCCCTGTCAGATTGTTTCTTTAGACCGATAAGATCATCGATTGATATGACAGGCAGGGAGAGTCCCCAGACGTTTGCCTCGATCTGATGTGCGCTGTACCAGTCGAATCGCAGTGAGGGACCGACGATAACATCCACGCTGTATAGAGGTTCTTGCGGGTTGAAGAAAGCGTAGGCAAGCAGATTCTTTTCCTTCATCAGCTTCAAAGTCTTTTTCTCATCGCCGAGTTCATCCAGGGAAAGAGGGATTCTTTGGTCATATCCCAGCGCCTTCATTGCTTTCTTCATTGCTTGCAGATTCTTGTTATCAAGAGCCAGCAGGATGTCGATGTCATTCGTGAATCTTGGACAGCCGAGCAGGTTCATCGCCACGCCTCCGACGATCAGATAACGGACCTCCGCATCTTTCAGCGCCTGGAAGACATGCTTGTAGTCCATGCAGAAAGTATAGTCGGAAAGCCTTCTTCCTTCCACGAATATCAACTTCCCACGATTCTGCAAAACTCAGACCCGAAGCATGCCGCGGAAGCCCCGGGCGGCGTAAGCAGTTTTTCGGTATCGCCTTCCACCTTCGCCCGTACTTCGGCCCATTCCAGGCCTTTGTGGCGGTTCGTGTTTTTCTCGAAGCGGTCATGGAGCGCGCTTAGCAGTTCATCATGGTTTTTCATCCTTCTATTTTACATCCGCTCCATGCGGAAGGGTTCAATAAAGTCTGCCATTTTTATCTGTTCAGGATTTGCCGATTAAGCTGCGAATTTGTGGAAGATACACGCGAAGAAATTTATTTTTTTGCGACTCTTCCGATCATAAACCGTACGGCTTCGTTCATATTTACCGGTTCAATTTCGATCCCGGGATGCCTGTTTTTGAAAACCCGGAATATTTCATCGGCAAAAGCCTGGCCGACCATCGGAACCTGGCCAAAATCCAAAATGACATGCCTAAATTTTTCCAGTCCCACGGTTATCCTCCTGGCCTGCGAACGTGAAATGTGTATCGTGCCAAGCGTATAAAGTTTTACGCGAATTTCGGTCTTGTCAAAAGCGTATTCGGCCGGATCAGTTTGGTATTTTTTGAAAACATCATTGAGATGCTTCGGCGAATCGGCTGCCAGGGCAAACGTGACCTTCGTGCCCTTTTTGGAGCGCTTCATTTCCTGTAAAAATACATCATCCATCGGGTTATCGATGATCAGGCGATATTTGTGGCTTTCCAATAGAAACATATCGGCGATTTTCGAAGTGAAGAAAATGCCTTCGCCGGAATGCGCATTCGGCTGGGTAGTCGTCTTTCCCTTGAGCAAATCCTGAATCGCTTCCAACTCCGATTTCAAATGGCGCTTTTCCATGATGTTCCGGAAAACGCCTATGCCGAAATCGTTCACGTGAAACACGATCTTGCCGCCGGTTTTCCCCACATCGATTTGGATATTTCCGGACTCGGAGTGGTCGATGGCGTTATTCAGCATTTCCGAGAAGGCATAAGCGAAAATGCTTCGGATATTTTCATCCAGCGAAGACACGATCTGCGATTTCGTCCCGATTTCCTCCAATACTTCATGTTCCCTGAGGTTTTTGTTTGAAAGCCTCTTTTCGATTTTCACTTCCGCCTGACCGGCAAACTTCGGCGGCAGATAAACCGCTGACTTGGTCGACCCGATTTTCACCAATTTGCCTCCATTTACCAATCCTTTCAGGATTCTGTTGGCGTATTGCCGGGAAATATGAAATTTAGCGGCGAGTTCACGGGATTTGATTTTCCTTTGCCGAAAGACAAACCTGATGATCCCCGACTTGTCCTGCATGGTTTTATTGTAAACTATAATTTTTTTATTGTAAACACATTAGTAAACTATTTATTTATAATTGTAAACAGTTTGTAAACGGAGTATTTTTGATTGAATTTTTCTCCTTAAACAATTTTCAATTTGCATCATGCCGTGGCATTCTTTTCCTCAAATCGCTATGCTTTCTCCATATGGCTCAAGCCCGCATTACTCCGCGAAAAAAAAATTTCCCACAGTGGTACCAGGATATCATTGCTATAGCGCCCGACCTTTTCGACGAATCGCCGGTTCCCGGCTGCATCACTTTCGGGCCGTTTGCGACAAGACTTTGGGACAACATAAAGAATGATTTTGACCGGCATATAAAGGCTCTGGGAGTGGAAAACATAATGCTCCCGACGCTGATCCCCGAGAGTTTTTTCCGTCGGGAAAAAGAGCATGTGGAGGGATTTGCCCCCGAAGTCGCCGTCGTCACGCATGCCGGCGGGGAAAAATTGAAGGAGCCGTATTTCATCCGTCCCACTTCCGAGCTTCTCTTCGTCGACTGGTTCAGCCGCGCCGGCCGGGTCCAGAGCCACCGCGACTTGCCGGTACTAGTCAATCAATGGTGTTCGGTTTTGCGTTGGGAGAAGCGCCCGCGCGCGTTCCTCAGGACTACGGAATTTCACTGGCAGGAAGGTCACTGTCTTTTCGCAACCGAAAATCATTGCCGTGAGTTCACGCTGAAAATACTGGATCTCTATGCCGAGCTGGCCGAGGAACTTCTGGGCATTCCGGTGATCAAAGGCGAGAAGCCCGCTCACGAGCGGTTCCCCGGTGCGCTGAATACGTACACGATCGAAGGGATGATGCAGGACGGGAAAGCTCTCCAGATGGGCACCTCGCACGTACTGTCTCAGGATTTCCTGAAAGGAGAAGGCGGCAAGCCGATGATCCATTTCCTGACCGAAAAAGAAAAGCTGGAAGTTCCGTTTTACGATTCCTGGGGCTCATCGACCCGCCTGCTCGGCGCTGTTTTCATGGCGCACGGCGATGATGATGGGCTGGTGATCCCGCCGCGGCTGGCGCCGGTGCATGCGGCAATCCTCCCCATCTTCGGATCGGATGCGAAGGAAAACAGCAAGATCAGGGATGCCGCCAGAAAGCTGGCCTTTTCGCTTGCGAGCGACAATCTCGCGCAAGTACAGGGACGGGAAAATTGGTTCGAGGAAGCTTCCGCAATCGGCGGGCTTACCGT
>MFXU01000052.1:25123-28435 GCA_001788965.1 Candidatus Peribacteria bacterium RIFCSPHIGHO2_02_FULL_51_15
AAAAAACCTTCCACCAGATCCGTAGCGGCACCCCGGTCCGCATCGAACTCGGCGCGAAGGAATTGGCCGGGGAAGTCTGCGTGATCAAGAGTCGTATCCGTTCACGGGATGCCGCGCTGAAAGTGCCTATGACCAAAGCTAAAGAAGAAGTAATGAAGATGCTCAAAGAGGATCAGGAAACTCTTTATGCTAACGCCGGGAAAATGTTTGCGGCAAACGTCGTCGAACCGGAAAGTTACGCTGATCTGAAAGAAGCATTGGCCGGAGGAAAATGGGCTCTGGTTCCCTGGGACGGCACGAAGGAAACCGTGGACAAGCTCAAATCCGATACATCCGGCGGCTCTTACCGCTGTTTCGCCTTCGATTCAAAGGAAGACGCAAAAGGTATGAAAGATCCTGTTTCGGGAAAATCAAGCGCATTTGAGAAGAGGATTTACGTGGCGAAAGCGTACTGAGAGCGATTGGCGGTTAGCATGGTGTAAAAGAAAAAAAAGGAGCAGGTCTCCGACCTGCGTACAATGCCTTTTGGAAATTCCGTTTCCGAGAAATATTCGGCACCAAAGGGCGTGCCGCCACCGGGGGTCTGTGGTCTGTCCAGCACCTTTCTAGCCGTTTACTTGGATAAAGCTATTGAAGCTCAATGTTAACTGTCTTCAAACGGTTAGAAAGGTGCGGGGCGTGGGATCGGCGGCAGAGCGTTTTTCTTCTTGCCCTGAGCGAGCGAAGCGAGTCGAAGGGTGCTTCTTTCTTTTGTATCGAGTGACAAAAGAAAGAAGAAAGCACTTCGATAACCGGGACACGATGTCCCGGCTGCGGATGCTGGGAAGAGAACGGACAAAGAAATAGAATCTGATAACATGCATCCAAATGAGCTTAAAGATCGGAATAGTCGGCCTTCCCAACGTCGGCAAATCAACTTTGTTCAACGCGCTTACGCGAAGCCGCGGCGCTGCTGCGGCCAATTACCCTTTTTGCACGATCGATCCGAATATCGGAGTCGTGGAGGTCCCGGATGAGCGGCTGAAGAAACTGGCAGGAATAGTGAATCCCGAAAAAATCGTCCCGGCCATCGTGGAATTCGTTGATATCGCCGGGCTGGTCAAGGGTGCTTCCAAAGGCGAGGGGCTGGGCAACGCTTTCCTTTCGCACATCCGCGAAGTCGACGCGATCTGCCATGTCGTTCGCGTCTTCGAAGGAACCGACGTTATACATGTCGAAGGATCGGTGAATCCCAAGCGCGACTTGGGCACCATCGAAGCCGAGCTTTGCATCGCCGATCTGGACAAGGCCGAGAAAAAAATCGAGAAGATTCAGGGCGGCGCCAGAACCGGGAACAAGGAACTGATGAAGGAACTTAATGTGATGGAGAAACTGAAAGCCGCGCTATCTCAAGGCAAACCAGCGATCACCGTGCCGCTCGACAAAGACGAAGCTCCATACCTGAGAGCCATGCAACTTTTGACCGCCAAGCGGATGATTTACGCGCTGAATACCGATGAACAGGCGCTTGCCAGTTTGCCGCTCCCGGAAGCCAAGAAGAAAGTGGGTCTAAGCGAAAGTGACACCGCAATAATCGTTTCGGCGAAGCTGGAAGAAGAACTCATCGAACTTACTCCGGAGGATGGAAAAGCGATGCTGAAGGAACTTGGCGTCCGCTTTTCAGGTTTGGACAAGCTGATCCAGGCGGCCTACGACGCGCTGGGACTTTTGACTTTCTTCACCGCCGGACCGAAGGAAGCCAAAGCCTGGACCGTCCGGAAAGGGGCGACAGCACCCGAGGCAGCCGGCGTTATCCATACCGACTTCGAGAAAGGCTTCATCCGTGCGGAGACCATCTCCTATGCCGATTTCATCGCCGGTGGCGGCGAGCTGAAAGCCAAGGAACAAGGAAAGCTTAGGATCGAGGGAAAGGAATATGCCGTTCAGGATGGTGATGTGATGCATTTCCGATTCAATGTTTAGTTGACAATATTTACAATTCTAGTATTGTTTATGCAATGGAAACAGGAAAAATTATTTTCACTGGCATTCTCGACCCTGACTCAAGACAAGAATTCATTAATGGCCAGGCTCTGGCTACCGGTCCGTTAGCTGGATTTATAAACGTTCAACGTGGCCAAGTCGTAGTCGATATCACGCAACTGGTTGCTTCAGGAAAGATGACTCGGGAAGAAATAGAGACTGCAGTAGGGATGGAATTAGAAAACGCAGGCTACAGAGTTGCTGCGTGGTGAAAGTTTTTTGCCAGTTACTCATTTCTAAGCACTAAGCAGACGTGATGCATTTCAGGTTCAATGTTTTAGTTGTCATGGCAATACTCGGAATACTGCTCGGCTTCGTGGCCATCAAACTCCGGCCGTTTGAAAGAGTCGGCAGCGCCTACAATCTGCACCGGCGTTCGGACGCCAAGCAGCTGCAAACGGCGCTGATCCAGGCCATGATCGACGGCCATATACCGCCGAAAAACGTCCCGCAGGACAAATCCCAGGCGAAGTGGGTCTGCGAATATACGTACAAAGGACTAAATTGTCTGGATCCGCCTATCTCCGGTATCGATCTTTCTTACCTCGTCCCGACATATATTCCTTCCATTCCTTCCGATCCGGAAAGCGCGACCGGAGGCATCACCGGCTACAAGATTTACCAGGACGGCGCATTCTTCATAATCGAGGCGGCGTTTAAAAATTGACAATTGACAATTGACAATTGACAATTTAAAAGTGATTTTTATTCCCCGTGAAGAACCGTTTACCTGTGAACATTGCGGAGCCAAGGTTCAGCCACTCGGCAAGGGAACCTACCGCGACCACTGTCCCAAGTGCCTTTTTTCTAAACATGTAGACCGCGACGGCCCCGGTGACCGGCTATCGGACTGTCTTGGCTTGATAGAGCCTGTTTCCATAGATCAAGACGGGAAAAAGGGCTTCGTGATCATCTATAAATGTCTTAAATGTAATAAAGTCTCTAGAAACAGGGCTGCGGACGACGATGACCTGGTAAATTTCCTCAAGGCGAAGGCAAAATCTGAATAAATAATATGTTCATTTGTTGAACAAATAATATATTCTAAGAAAACTATTTAGATTAGGGCTCAACTCAATTTCATATACTTAACCTTGCGTTTTATTTGGTAAGAGATTTATCCTTCGCGCCTATGAGGTGGTTTTTATTACTTTCGCTTCTCGGCGCTTTGTTCATCTCTATTTGATGAAGAACAATCTTGTACCATTTTGCATTTAAAACATAACTAATCGGTCATTCGTAACGGCATCATCTCGTACCGCGTAGCGTTTACTCAAGCCAAGAACTCCA
>MFXU01000052.1:28495-39347 GCA_001788965.1 Candidatus Peribacteria bacterium RIFCSPHIGHO2_02_FULL_51_15
TTTTTAACTACATCCAGAGGTAGCACCGCAATCCAAACATACCTCGCACGAACCGTTTCTTTTCATCTTGGTCGAACCGCAGGCGGAGCAGGCGGAGCCGGTGTAGCCCTGGAGTTTGGCGATCTCCAGTATAGAAAATGGCGCTGCGTATTCCTGAGTCTGTGATTGCTTGGATTGCGTGAGGCCTTCATCGATGACCGGCAGGCTCATGGCGAAGGCATCACGGCTCTTAGAACCATCGGCGTAAGCCTTCTCGACCAGGTCTTTGTTGTGGAATCGCATGGCTTTTTCCTTTGACAAGAATTTCAAAGCCAGCCAGCGACCTAGGTAATCCATCAAACTCTTCACCATCGGTATCTCGCGGTTAGTCGTCATGCCCATCGGTTCGAAGCGCAGATGAACCAGTTTCTCGCAAAGCACTTCCAGCGGCACGCCGTACTGCAGGTTCATGGAGAGTGAAAGCGCGAGCGTGTCCATCACTCCGGAAAGCGTCGATCCCTCTTTGCTCATCTTTATGAATATTTCGCCGGGATTTCCGTCCTCGTACATTCCGACGTGCAGATACCCTTCGTGCCCGGCCACGGAGAATTTGTGGGTGATGGAGGGCCTCTCGTCGGGCAGCTTCCGGCGGCGCGGCATTTCTTTTATAACGATCTTTTCGATGACTTGCGGCTGCGTTTTGGCGGTCTTTTTCGAATCGGATTTACTATCCAGCGGCTGGCTCAACTTGCAACCGTCGCGGTACAGGGCATTGGCTTTCGTTCCCAGCTTCCAGCTAAGCGTGTAAGCCGATTTGAAATCCTCGACTGTGGCTTCGTTCGGGAGATTGATCGTCTTGGAGATCGCTCCGGTTATGAATGGCTGTGCGGCCGCCATCATGCGGATATGCCCCTCGGCGAGAATGTACCTTTTTCCGATCTTACCGCAGCGGCTGGCGCAGTCGAAGACCGGCAAATGTTCGGGCTTAAGATGGGGAGCACCTTCGACCGTCATCCGGCCGCAAATCGCCACATTGGCTTCCTCTGTTTGCTCAGCGGTGAATCCCAGCGCCGAAAGCAGATCGAAATTCGGACCCATGGTCTGCGCGTCGGAAAAACCAAGCCGTTTCATGGTTTCCTCGCCGAGCGCCCATTTGTTGAAAGCGAACCGAAGCTCAAATACCTGCGGCAGGTTTCTTTCGATCACGGCGATATCGGTATCCATGAAACCCTTAGACTTAAGACTGGCGCGGTTTATATGGGGCGCACCTTCCAGGCTGAGTGTCCCCATGACGTACCGCATGATTTCGGTGATCTGATCCGGGGTATAACCCAAAGAATCAAGAGCCGACTTGATGGATTGATTGGCGATCTTCATGTATCCGCCGCCGGCCAGTTTCTTGAACTTCACCAGCGCGAAGTCCGGCTCGATGCCGGTGGTGTCGCAATCCATCAGGAGTCCGATGGTTCCGGTCGGAGCGACCACCGTCACCTGGGCGTTGCGGTAGCCGGATTTCTGTCCCATCTCCAGCGCCCGGTCCCAGGATTCTTTGGCCGTGCGGAGCAGATCTGGCGGACAAACCGACGGGTTCAAGCCGACGGGTTTGACGCTGAGATTCTCGTATTCGGATTCGGGTGCGCCGTATGCCGCCAGGCGGTGATTTCGGATCACCCGCAACATGTTTTCGCGGTTCCGGTCGAAGCCCTGGAAAGGACCGAGCGACTCGGACATTTCGGCCGAAGTGCCGTAAGCGTCTCCGGTCATTATCGAGGTGAGTGCGCCGGAGATGGCCCGTCCCAGCTCGCTGTCATACGCGATCCCCATCTGCATGAGCAGGGCTCCGAGATTTGCATAACCGAGTCCCAGAGTGCGGAATTCGTAGCTCAACCGCGCGATCTCCTTGCTCGGAAACTGGGCCATCAAAACCGAAATCTCCAATACCATGGTCCAGAGCCGGACGGCATGGCGGTACTCATCAACGGCAAAATACTTATGGCCCTTTTGGTCGGTTTTCAGAAACTTCAGAAGGTTTATCGAGGCGAGATTGCAGGCGGTGTTATCCAGAAACATGTATTCGCTGCAGGGATTGCTGGCATTTATCCGCCCGTCGGCCGGACAGGTGTGCCACTCGTTTATCGTCGTATCGTACTGCACGCCGGGATCGGCGCATGCCCAGGCGGCATAAGCGATATCGTCCCAGAGTTTGCGGGCTTTCACCTTCCGGCAGGATTTTGGCGGCCGGTTTTCTTCCCCGGCTTTTTTAAGCTCCGTCCGCCAAAAAAGCTCCCAGTCTTCGTCGCGGTTTACCGCCTCCAAAAATTTTTGCGTTACTCTGACGGAATTGTTGGAATTTTGTCCCGAAACTGTGGCATACGCTTCCCCGTTGAAATCCGTCGGGTAACCGGCCTGCGCCAATGCCGCCACTTTTTTCTCTTCATTCACCTTCCAGTTCACAAATTCGAAAATATCCGGATGATCAACGTCCAGACAAACCATTTTGGCCGCCCGGCGGGTGGTTCCGCCGGATTTTATGGCTCCAGCGGCGCGGTCGCCGACTTTCAGGAAGCTCATCAGGCCCGAGGTCTTGCCGCCGCCAGATAGTGGCTCGCCAGCGGCGCGGATTTTGGAGAAATTGGTTCCCGTTCCTGATCCGTATTTGAAAAGCCGCGCCTCGCGCATCCAGAGATCCATTATCCCGCCTTCATTCACCATATCGTCGTCGACGCTCTGGATGAAACAGGCGTGCGGCTGCGGATGCGTATATGCATCGTCGCTTTTTTTCAGCTCTCCCGTTTCCGGATCAATGTAATAGTGCCCCTGCGGGACGCCTTTTATGCCGTAAGCGAAAAGCAAGCCGGTATTGAACCACTGCGGGCTGTTCGGCGCGGCCATCTGATGAATCAGCATGTAGCTGAGCTCATCCTTGAAAGCCTGGGCGTCCTGCGTGGTGGCGAAGTAACCGTATTTTTCACCCCACCAGCGCCAGCAGCCGGCGAGCCTCTTGACCACCTGTTTCACGGATTTTTCCGGACCGGTGACGATCTCGCCAGCAGCATCCCGGAGGATATTGCCCGTTTCATCGGTCTGCGGAACACCGGCCTTCCTGAAATATTTCGATACAACTATATCGGTCGCCACCTGGCTCCAGTTGGCTGGCACTTCGGCATCCCGCATCTCGAAAACGACCGACCCGTCGGTATTCACGATCCGGCTGGTACGCTTTTCGTAGCGAACTTGTTCCACCGGATCGGAGCCTGGAGTGGTGAACCGGCGTTCGACAGCCAACCCTTTTCCGGTACCGAAGTGACTTTTATTCAGGACCTTTTTCCTGGCGGATTTTAACGCCGCCGCAGAGTCGTCCAGCGGAATGTCTTTGGCGTTTTGGATGGGTGACTTCGGATTCATCGGACTTAGGGGTAAACACTATATATAGTATGAATAATTTTCCTATACCACTACATCTGCAAATTGTACTCAGGATAGTTTTGACCACAAGTGCAGGACAGTGAACAATTATTTTACATCTTTTTTTTATTTTTATCGGCATATTTCAGCGGTTTTTTTGCAGTAATATTCCGAATAATTTAATGATGCTTTAACACCTTTTTAAGGGACGGCCAGAACAATTTTATTCACCTATAAAAATCACCTCTTCATCGACCATTTTTTCATTCCGGAATATTTCCCAGGTTTTCGGTCCTCCTTCAAGCAAAATTGTGGATATTCCGTGAAACTCTCCGTCCGGAGTGGTCAGCTTTCCCCAAAGACTCAGCCAGTCGAATCTTCCGTTTTTATATTCCACCGGAATAATCCGGACTCCGCTCTCCGCCAATTTCTCGGCTTTTTTGAGATCGGCATCCGGAGACGTCACGATAATCGTCCTGCCCTTTAGCAGCATCTGCAACACCTTTGAATCAGTAGGAATACGTAATGAAGCATCCAGAATGATTCGATAATTTTCGGGGGGATTATTGACATATCTGACATCAAGCCTGGGATCGTCAGCGAGAATCGTAGCGACCCCGACCAAAATAGCATCGTGCCGCGCACGCAGGAATTCATGAGCCCAGCGGTCTTGTGTTTCATCGGTGATCAGCATGCGTCCGCCTTTCGGATCCGAATATCGTCCGTCAATCGTCCTGGCATTTTTCAAAGTGATCCACGGTCGCCCCTTCGTCATAACCGAAATAAACCCGCGGTTCAATCTTTCGCATTCGACGGGATTAATAGGACCCGTCACTTCCACACCTGCTTTTCTTAGCATTTCCACCCCTTTTCCCGAGACTTCCGGATTCGGATCGTACATCCCGAAAACCACCCGCCTGATCCCGCTTTTTATGATCAATGGAACACAGGGCGGTGTTTTTTTATGGGTGTGGCAGCAAGGTTCGAGATTCACATATAAGATATCTGTTGATCTAATTTTTTGCGGCGCCCTGTACCGCCCCGCGTTTTCCGCCGAAAGAGCGGGGCTGGTACGGGGTTCAATTTTTTCCAGTAAGGCTCGCTCGGCATGAGCTTTTCCGAATCCCGAGTGAAAACCCTCGGCGATCACTTTTCCGTCCCGAACCAATACCGCGCCTACCAGCGGATTTATCCCGGTTTCACATTGGCCTTTTCGTGCCAGATCGAGGCAGCGGTGCATGAATCTGCCGTGCATACACAGATTATGACACAAACAACGGAATTGCCTGCCTCAGACATAAAACAAATCAGGATGACTTGAAACAATCTTTTGAATAATTTTCTTCTTATCAGTACCTGATCGTCGGATAAACTCCTTGATGATCCCTGTTTTAAAATCCAGTTCCAACTTTTTTCTGGATCCGTTCCGGCAATACATTAACCGGACTTGCTTTAGTAATAATAGCTCTTCGATTAATTGTTTTTTGGTTCTGCACCTTCTAATCAAAAAATTTACGAAGCAGCTCTGATATGACGAAAAACTTTTGCAATTCAAGAACTTGTCCGGGCCAAACAGTTTTTGGTCCTCCGGAGTAGCCAGAACAAGGCCGGCATTGAAAATGCCCGTTTTTTCGCTCCTCAATAACTTATAAAGCGAACTGAAATCCGATACGTCATAGACGAACCGGTAGCCACGCCAGTTATCCAGAAAGATAAATTTGAAACCGTCGAACTTTCTAAGAAGTTCTTTAAGTTTTTTCCGCGCCGGAAGCAGAATTTTAGATTCCATAATTGAAAAGAAATTGGGGTCTTAAGGACAAGCCTTAAGACCCCGGAAATTACTCGGAGTTGCCGTGAAGAATAGGAAGCGGGCAGAGCTGAAAGCCCGCGAAGGGATCCCCGGACCCTTCCGCGGTAGCCCGGCAGCCGCCGCGGCACTTGGTCCACTTTGAGCAGGATCTGCAAGGTTCGCCCACAATGGCCTGGGTAAGCGACTTGCGGCTGCAGATCAGCCGGGATTCGTCGGCCTTACGGATAGGGTCAGGATCGGTTACCCGGGCCAGTTCGACCATCGAATTGCTGCAGGCCCGGATTCCGCCGTCGACGGCAAAGTACATTCCGTTGTCGAAGAACCGGCATGCCCCGAACATGTGGGGCATCAAAAGCTTGCCCTCGGTCCCGCGGAATTCCGGCAGGTCTTCCGGCCGCTTTTCGAACTCGCGAACGAGAGCGGCGAGCTCGGCAGGCGTGGGTGCGATCCGGAAGTAGTCCTCGCCCAGTGGTTCTCCGCAACCCATCACCTCGAGATCGAACCCGATGCCCCGGCTTCGGCAATAAACGACGAAGTCGGCAGCAAACGGCAGGTTCTTCCGGCGCAGCAGGTTCTCGAGCCGGAAAAGCGGGTCCCGGTATCCAACGCCCAGAAAGACATCGATGCTCCGGATCATTTGGCGTGCGGTTTCGACGTCTCTGCCGATCATTTCGGCTTGAAGCTTCAGTTGCGACGGGTCTTCTGGATTTCCGATGTTCAGCTTGCCGGTGATCGCCACCTTGCGATCAAAAAGCCACTTCGCCAGCTCTGGCGTGATGGCGATCATGTTGGTGAAGATCCACGGCTTGATCTGCCGCCTCAGAAGCTCTTCGACGAAGGGCTCGAGGTACGGCCAGAACAGCGGTTCTCCTCCCAGAATGTCCATGGTTTCGAGCTCCACGCCCCCCCGGTGATCCCGGCATAGATCCAGTATCCGGATGGCCTCCTCAAGCGACATCTGGCGGCCATTCAAGGCCTTCCTCCGGATCATGTAGCACCCCGGGCACCGGAGCTGGCACGCGGTAAGCGGCTCGATGATCCCGAAACGCGGTCCGATTTGCTTCCTCATGGTCATGGTATCAACTCCGATGGTAAAAGGATCGGCTCTCCCCGTTATGGGAATCCGCATGTAGCGGATCTACCTGCCGTAAAAGGCGTGTAAAGAGTTCTCCAGGCAACGCTTAATTACCTCCGCGGTGCGTGGAGGGGGCAATACCGGCGGCAGTCATCTTTATTCTTTATTCTTCTCCAGATACTTCTGCAACACCGATACTGGCCTCTCCCCGCTCGGGGATAGCTGGGTCTCGGTATGCCCGTGAGGCACACTCGAGACCAGTCGATGATGCCGGTGTGCGTTTAATACTTTTCTATAACCGCCCTCGCCGTTTTCCAGAAACTTGGCGACACGGGTTACAGTCGTAGTGGAAGCCCCCGTCCGGTCAGCGATTTTACGGTAAGTGACACCCTGGGCCAACAGTTTGGCCACCTCAAATCTCTCGCTCCAGGCCTGCAGCTCGGCAAGAGTGCCGATATCCCGCAGGAAATTGGCCATCTCTTCCTCCGTCCGGCACTGAACCAGCGCATTGCATAGAGCCCGGAACCAGGGTTCCTTCTTATAACTCTCTTCTATGAAGCGGCGTTTGGACATGGATGATTAGGGTTGGGGCTTGGGTTGGGGTTGGGAAGTGAAAGAAGTGCCTGCTTGCCCTTCCGTAGCTCCGAGCCTCAGCGAGGAGCGAAGGAGGGCACCGCGAAGCTCGACCCAAACTGAAGAAAAAAATTAAGAAAAACTAAATTCTAAGTAAAGACTACACGTCGAGCGTAGTGGTGTCAATGTATTATCTCGTTGAGATAAGATATTCTGAATATTTTGGCTTCTTTAGACGAAAACCCCATCGCTCTGATCTTGAACGATGGGGTAATTTCCTTTAGCCTTATGGCTGAATTAATCTCCTCACGTGTGTCGGGGCTATTCCCATGTCGGGGGGAACCACGTCGTGAGCCCGACGAAGACTATCGTCGTCAGGGCAAACACGACCACTGCCAAGAAGAGCAGAACTACTGGAAATTTTTGCGCATCCGCCATTCGGATCTCCCAGTGTCTCCAGTACTCGTACAACGGCCGATTTTCTCGGGCATGAAGTGACCGGCTGGCACACCACTTCTCCAGTAACAAAGCCAGCAGGAGAAGGACTGCCAGTACGACACAAACAACCACCTCATAGCACACTACATCTAGCAAACCCGCCATAACAGCACCCTCCGTACAATGGTTTACTCTGGAACCAAGCCAAAATGCTGAAGGAACATAGCACAATAAAGTGCCTAAATATCAATGTAGACTATTCCACCGAAAATACAAGAGACAAAAAACCGTCACCCCGGGTCTTCGGGGTAACGGAATTCTTTCCGCCGGCGATCGGATCCTCAGAGTGCAGCAAACAGATAACCTCCGATTCCAGAGAGAGCGCATCCAATTCCGTAAACTACGGGTTGGATCTTCCCCTTGGAATTCAAAAGTCCTGCAATGCTGAGAACAGCCGCAACGAACGATCCGCCCATCCAAAACTCAAGGGGCAAGGGACCATTCGTATAAGCTATCCATGCCTTTCCGCTGAAATATCCAGCGAGAGCGGCGACACCTAAGAACCGGATCATACGAATCTCCTCGAAACAGTACCCGGAGAAGATCCATCCTTGGAAAGAACGTGAGGCTTAAATCCGTGCCTCTAATCTATTATACAATATATTATTTATTATGCAATCTGGACACCCAGCTCCTCCAGCCGTGATGCCAAGGCAGCTCGTTGAATGGAACCAGCCTCTTCTTCCCCTTGGCTTTCATAAGTCACTTTTCCTTCATCGAGTTTAATGTCGGTAAAAACCAGATGATCCGGACCCGATTGCATCCTGATACCATTTTGCATTTAAAACATAACTAATCGGTCATTCGTAACGGCATCATCTCGTACCGCGTAGCGTTTACTCAAGCCAAGAACTCCATACCGCCAGCGCGTCTGATTAAGAACGTTTTAAACGCGAAGTGGTATGAGAGGCTTTTCAGGTGACGGAGTTATTCCAAAAATTCCCTTTAAGGCTGCCGCCACTTCCAGAGTGGGGAAAGGAGTTGTTTCGGGAACGTTCGGCGCCCGGGTCAGACGAAGAGATTCAATCATAGGAGGTGCATTGTCTACTCTCCCAATCAATCGGTCAAATATTTTCTCCCCGCTAGCCGCTATTTCCCCCCTTCCTCGCTGTCACCACCTCCTCCGCCACGTTCTTCGGCACTTTTGCGTAGTGGCTGGGCTCCATGGAAAAGGCAGCACGGCCCTGGGTCATCGACCGTAGCTCGGTTGCATAGCCGAACATGGCCGCCAGCGGCACTTCGGCGGCGATTGTCTTCGCCATACCGCGGCTGCCGGTGTCCTTGATCATTCCGCGTCTCGCGCTGATGTCCCCCATCACATCCCCGAAATATTCTTCGGGAACCACGACTTCCACTTTCATGATCGGTTCGAGGAGCACCGGATCGGCTTTTTTGGCTGCATCCTGGGCTCCGATTGAGGCGCAGATCTTGTACGCCATTTCGGATGAGTCGACATCGTGATACGAGCCGTCGAGCAGCTCGACTTTTATGTCCACCAGCGGATAGCCGGCCATCACCCCCCGGCTGAGTCCCTCCTGGAAGCCCTTGTCGCAAGGCGTGATGTACTCTCTCGGGATGCGTCCTCCCACCACTTGGTTATCGAATTCGTAACCTTTGCCCGGTTCCTGTGGTATCAGTCTGAAAATCACGTGACCGTACTGGCCGCGGCCGCCGGTCTGCTTGATGTACTTGGACTCATGCTCAATCGGCTTCTGTATCGTCTCGCGGTAGGCGACCTGCGGCTTGCCGGAATTGCTCTCCACTTTGAACTCACGGCGCATCCGGTCCATGATGATATCCAGGTGCAGCTCGCCCATGCCGGAGATGATGGTCTGGCCGGTCTCTTCATCGGTCCGAACCCGGAACGTCGGGTCTTCTTCGGAAAGTTTCTGAAGCGCGATGCCGAGCTTCTCCTGGTCGGCCTTCGTCTTCGGTTCGATAGCAATGGAGATGACCGGTTCGGCGAATGTGATGCTCTCGAGCTGGATCGGTTTGCCCTCGTCGCAAAGAGTGTCTCCCGTGCGGGTCTCCTTTAGTCCGATGGCCGCTCCGATGTCCCCGGCTTCGATCTCGGTTATCTCTGTCCGATGGTTTGCGTGCATACGGACCAGCCGGCCGATTCGTTCTTTGCGGCCGTTTCTGGAATTGTAAACGTAGGTGCCGGTCTTCAAAACCCCGGAATAAACACGGATAAAAGTCAGCTTGCCGACGAACGGATCGGTGGCGATTTTGAAGGCCAGACAGGTGAGCGGTTCGCTATTCTCGGGCTTGAGGGAAATCTCTTCACCGGTCTCGGCATTCTTGGCCAAAAGCTTCGGCATTTCGAGCGGTGAAGGCAGATAATTCACTACGGCGTCCAGAACCAGCTGGACCCCCATGTTTTTGAGCGATGATCCGCAAAGCACCGGAAAAGTCTTGCCACTGATGGTTCCCTGGCGCAGAGCCATCTTTAGCTCATCTTTTTCAAGTTTGCCGTGAGTCAGGAACTTTTCCATTAGTTCGTCCCCCGCTCCTTCGGCGGCTTTTTCCATCATTATCGCCCGGTATTTCTCGACCTCGGCTTTCATGTCTCCGGGGATCGGATGATGAACGTGCTTCTCGCCATGCTCACCCTCGAAAGTCACCATCTCTTCCTCGATCAGATCGATAACAGCTTCGAATGTGCTTTCGGCACCGACTGGCAGCTGGATCGCAATTCCATTTTTGGAAAGACGGTCATGGATGCTCTGTAGCGACATGAAGAAATCGCCGCCGATTTTGTCCATTTTGTTTATGAACGCGAGCCGCGGAACCGAATACTTGTCGGCCTGGCGCCAGACGGTCTCGGACTGGGGCTCCACTCCCTGCGAGCCGTCGAACACGACCACGCCTCCGTCCAGGACCCGAAGCGAGCGCTCGACTTCCGCGGTGAAGTCCACGTGCCCCGGAGTATCAATCAGGTTAATGGTCGTCGCGGTTTCCTTGCCCATAAACTTCGACTTCCAGACGCACTGGGTCGCTGCGGACGTGATGGTTATGCCGCGCTCGCGCTCCTGCTCCATCCAGTCCATGGTCGCCTCGCCCTCGTGGACCTCGCCGATCTTGTAGTTTTTTCCGGTATAGAAAAGGATGCGCTCGCTCGTGGTGGTTTTCCCCGCGTCGATGTGGGCGATGACGCCTATATTCCTGACATTTTTTAAGTCCATAACTGTAATTGTTAAATTGGATTGTTAAATTGCTAAATTGCTAAATTGTTTGCATGCAAAACTAATGTTTTGTTTAAGCAATTTAACAATTTGGCAATTTAGCGTTGGGTAAATTATAACGAGAAAGCACCTGGCAGACTGTGAAACCACATCCGAAGGCCGCGGCAGTATAGGGAAAGTTACCGTAACGTGGAAGGGGTAAATTTTAAGTATTTTCAATCACTGATCTACAAATCATACCACTTCGCGTTTAAAACGTTCTTAATCAGACGCGCTGGCGGTATGGAGTTCTTGGCTTGAGTAAACGCTACGCGGTACGAGATGATG
>MFXU01000053.1 GCA_001788965.1 Candidatus Peribacteria bacterium RIFCSPHIGHO2_02_FULL_51_15
CGGCATCATCTCGTACCGCGTAGCGTTTACTCAAGCCAAGAACTCCATACCGCCAGCGCGTCTGATTAAGAACGTTTTAAACGCGAAGTGGTATCAGGGTAACAATAAAAAGCAGTTAATCAGAGCTTTATTAGCTTATGGCTAGCCAATAGCTACAAGCTACAATCCCTTACGAATAGGTTATACCGACGTATACTGCCCTCGATGTTTACTTTAGGTATCGACTGCCGTTTTGCCTCGAAGTACACCGGCCTCGGCAATTATACCCGCTCGCTCACTGAAAAGCTCCTGTCACGCCAGGATCCCTGGGCGACCGTCATCTTTGTAACATCAAAAAAAGAGAAATGGCTCGAACGTCTTCAGGGTTCCTCTCATCAGGTTTACGAAGCCCCTTTTTCCCATTACTCATTCAGGGAGCAGGCGGCCTTTCCGGTTTTGATAAAAAAAACGGGCTGCGATCTTTTATTCTCGCCGCATTTCAATGTTCCCTTTGGGCTGAACATTCCGTTTGTCTGCACGATCCATGATTTGATACTGCATCAATTTCCGAACCGCGCTTCTTATTTAAAAAAAATCGCATACAGATTTCTCGTCAGGAATTCAGTCAATAAAGCAGCCGGGATCATCACCGTCAGCCAGGCGACCAAAAACGAAATTTTCAGGCGCTACGGGAAAAATGCGGGAGACAAAACGCAAGTGATTTACCCCGGGATAGACCCTGTCTTTGACACTGTGAGCGAAACAGACAAGATTGCGATCAAAAAGAAATACGAGATCGGCGGCGATTATCTACTTTATGTCGGCAACTGCAAACAGCACAAAAACGTGCCGGTTCTTTTGGAGGCATTTGAAGCCGCGGACTTGAAGGGAGTCACGATGCTGCTCGTTTGTTCGGGAGAAGAATGTGTCCGGTTCAATCGTCTGAATGACGTAAAAATCATAAAGGATGTTCCGCATAACGAGCTTCCGGCTTTTTATGCCGCGGCTCTGTCCTTCGTCACCGCGACCCTGATGGAAGGCTTCGGTTTTCCTGTGCTGGAAGCCATGGCCTGCCGCTGTCCGGTGATCGCGACCGACTGCGGATCACTGCCTGAAGTCTGCGGCGGCTCTGCGATTCTGGTAAAACCTTCGGTCAATGAATTGTCATCTGCGATGAAACATTTGGCGGAAAACGGCAACGGAATAATAAATGCGCCGAAAACAGGCATCGCTCAGGCCTGGGCAAAGTCTTTTACATGGGAAAGAACCGCAGCCCAGGTAGCCAACGTAATTGCCAAATTGTTAAATTGCTAAATTGTTCGCAAGCGCCACGCGGATTTGTTATCAACAATTTAACAATTTAGCAATTTAACAATTTTCCAGAGTTTCTTAATTTTGAATTACAATCCGATATGCATGGATCACATTTCGGTAATTCTCCCGAAAGTTTTGAAACGGCATGGATTTCATGAGGTGGCCGTCGCCAGCCGCGCGGTCAGACTGGCCCAGGAGTGGTTGAATCGGTCCGTCCCCGAGGTTTCCCATTCGCTCTCGGTCAGAACACTGAAAAACGGCTGCCTGGTCATAGAAGCGGAAAATTCAGCCGCGCTCTCTGTTTGCGCCGATCACCAGACGGAGCTGAAGGATTATTTGAACGGATCGGAAATAGAAACAAAAGTATTAAGGATCAATGTCAGGCGTTCATAAACGAAAGAATCAAGAATTAAGGGATCATACCATTTTGCATTTAAAACATAACTAATCGGTCATTCGTAACGGCATCATCTCGTACCGCGTAGCGTTTACTCAAGCCAAGAACTCCATACCGCCAGCGCGTCTGATTAAGAACGTTTTAAACGCGAAGTGGTATCATAATGTAAATTATGATCAGCAGCGGCCCTCCGCGGCCGCGGCGGTTCTGGCATCGTTTCGTATAAATTATTATTCCTGATTCTTTCTCCTTCGAATGACTTTCAAAGAACTCATCTCCTCCGCCGGAATACCGAAGCTCGATGCCGAGCTGCTTCTCGCTCACGCGACCGGGCACAGCCGAAGCTGGATCATGGCTCACGAGAACTGCGATACGGAGCCGGCAGCCAAAAGGCTCTTTCGAAAACATGCGGCCAGGCGGCGTAAGGGTGAACCCTTGGCTTATATAACCGGCAAGAAAGACTTTTTCGGACGCGAATTCAGGGTCACTAAATCGGTTCTTATCCCGAGACCCTGTACCGAACTTTTAGTCGAGCTGGCCATTGATTTTCTTGGAACGCCGAAGGACACCCTCAGTGAGATCGATGACGGAATATTCGGACTGGCCAAAAGGCTGGCTCCAGGAAAATGGACAACCGTTGTCGATATCGGAACGGGCAGCGGCTGCATAGCCATAAGCCTCGCTCTGGAGATGAAACTTGACCGGGTCATTGCGGTGGATGTCTCGAAAAAAGCCTTGAATGTCGCATCTGAAAACGCCTGTGAATATGGTTGCAATGATCGTATAAGTTTTATCCGGGGAGACGGCATCCGATTCCTGAAAGGAATGAACGAGCCTTTCATGCTGATCTCAAATCCGCCATATCTTTCCGATAAAACAAAACTGGATCCCTCCGTGTCAAAATACGAACCCGCTAAAGCGCTCTTTTCTGGCCCGAAGGGGCTTGATGTTCTGCTTCCGCTGTCCGCCGCCGCGCGCCAAAATCCTTTTTGCAAAGGAATAATTCTAGAACTCCGTAAGGATCAGGTTTCCGATGTCCTTCGGACACTCGAAAATTGAGTATGTGCTCAGGAATTGGCTGATATCAGGTAGTGTTCACATATAACTGCAAACAAAAATCGCTTCACCTTCGACTCCGCAGCCACGGAGGTCTGCTGCTGTTTTAAAAAAAATCTTTTTCCACTCAGCAGCACCCCTCCGCGGGCGCGGCAACTGCTCGTTGCCTTCGGGATTCATTCAGCCAATTCGTGAGTTCATTCAAAATTGACAATTGACAATTAACAATTGACAATTAACGAGGTTTTTTCTGAAAATAAAAATTGTCAATTTTCAATTGTCAATTATCAATCCTCCAATGAAAGCTCTCCTAAAAGCCCTCGGTGGTGTTACGGCGGTTATCGGCGCCCAATGGGGGGATGAAGGCAAAGGAAAGGTGACGGATATTCTGGCCGGACATTTTGACGTGATAGCCCGGGCCGCCGGCGGAGCGAATGCCGGGCACACCATCGTGGTCGACGGGAAGAAACATATTTTCCACCTGCTGCCAGCCGGAAGCCTGCACCGGGACAAGCCCGTTGTTTTGGGATCGGGCATGGTGATCCATTTGCCCACGCTGCTCGGGGAAATCAAAACTCTGGAAGACGCGGGAATAGAGATAATCGACCGACTTTTGATTTCTCCGGCGGCCCATATTCTTTTTGAATTCCACAAGGACATCGACGGAGCGCTGGAAGAAAAAAGGACCAGAGGCATCGGCACCACGCGCCGCGGCATCGGACCGGCTTACATGGACAAAGCCGCGCGGACCGGGATCCGCATGGAACGCCTGGCCGAAAACCTCAAGGTTTACCTGGATGAAAGGGCCGGAGATCTCAGGCGAGTATACGGGATTGCCGTGAACGTCGATCAGGAACTGGAAAACCTGGCCCGTGCAAGAGAAAAGCTGCGTTTTACAGTCGTCGAGTCGCTGCCGGCTTTGATGGCTGATTTTTTGAGCCGTAAAAAAAAGATCCTCATCGAAGGAGCGCAGGCGACGCTTTTGGATATCGATCACGGCACCTATCCTTATGTGACCAGTAGCTCGACCACCGCCGCCGGCGCGCTGCAGGGTATAGCCTTGCCCCCGGCCGCGCTTTCGTCCTGCATCGGAGTGGTCAAGGCTTACTGCACCCGCGTCGGGTCCGGCGATTTCCTCACCGAGGAAACCGGCGAACGCGGCGAAGGTCTGCGCAAGCGGGGAGGGGAGTACGGCGCCACCACCGGGCGTCCCCGCAGATGCGGCTGGCTGCATCTGCCCGATCTGAAGCTGAGTACGGCGATCAACGGCTTTACCCATCTGAACATCACCAAGCTGGATGTGCTGGATGAGGAAGAAAATATTCCGCTCGGAGTTGGCACCGGCCTTTCCGGTGAAGCGTCATATGAAACCCTTCCCGGATGGAAGACTGCCACCGCCGGCATAACGCAATTTAAAAAACTGCCGATAAACGCGCAAAAATATATAAAATTCATCGAGGAATTTTCCGGTGTTCCGGTGTCGCTGATCGGCACCGGGCCGGGGCGGGAGGAAATTATAGTGCGTTAGCAAGGATTGGGGTTGGGGTTAGGGTTGGGATTGGGGATGGGATACAATTTCAACTGCAGCCCGAACCCTAACCCGAACCCTAACCCACAGTGCTTTCCCGCGGCTTACATTCGATTTCCGAAGTCAAAAGGCGTCAGCTCTTCGAGCGACGGATCATCATATTGCACGGGATACTGCTGTTTATCTGCCTGATAATTATCGGGCGGCTTATTGAGCTGCAGGTGGTCAAAGGCGCGGACTACAACCGGATTGCGCAGGAGCAGCAATATGGAGGCGTAGTCCTTTCCGCCAAGCGCGGCGAGATACTCAGCCGGAACTCAAAAACAGGCGAGTCTTCCATCCTGGCCACGAATACGACTCTGGACCTGCTGTATATCGATCCGCTTGTCTTGTCCGAAGATCATGCCAAGGTTGCCGATGAACTGGCCCAGCTTCTGGTCACGCCCGAGTTTGACCGGTCATGCCGCCTGGGCGTTTCGGCCTGCCCGATGGAGCTGACCCAATTTTACAAACCGGCTTTTGATCCGCTCTCCAGAGTCAGGATCACCGAAAACACTTCGGGCTCCGGCGGGATCACCGTCACCATTCTCTCGGGCGCAGTGCTTGACAGAGAAGATTCGGGAGTGCCGGACATCGCTGAAATACGGCGTCAGTTCGCGCGATACATCGAAGACCGCATACGCAAGCGGACAGTCACCTTTGTTCCTTTGCTCTACAGCGCGAACAAAAAACAGATGGCTGAAGTGCAAAAGCTTTCCATCCCGGGAATTTTCACGAACCCCGATGTCTCTTTGGTTTACGTCAATCCTGACCTGGTCGATCAGGACGGCGTCAATTCAATTTCGAGACAGCTCTCACCCATATTGGAACAGGACCCTACCGTTTTGAAAAGCCGTATGCTCGTCCGTCCGCTCCGTTATGTTCCTATCATGGCCAAGCTCCCGCCCGAACTCAGCCAAAAAATAAAAGACCTGAAACAAAAACGCCTGGATGAGGCGAACCGGATAACCGGTGGAACAAAAAAATCGGGTAAAGTTCTGTCCGCCGATCCTTTCCGGGCGATCGCGCTCATTCCCGAGCATTGGCGTTTTTATCCGGACACGCGCATTGCTTCGCACGTCATAGGTTTTATAAATGCCCTTCAGGAGCCGCAGTACGGCATCGAACGCACATTCGATTCGATTCTCCGCGGACAGGAAGGCCTCATCGCTTCGGTCTCGGATCCGTTTGGCGGACAGATCATCTCTTCCGACCAAAAATTCGTCGATCCCAGAGACGGTTCCACGATCGTCCTCACGATTGACCGTTTTGTGCAGAGCTTCGTCGAAAATTCGCTGGAAGCCATGGTAAAAAAAGTGGACGCGCAGAGCGGGCAGGTGATCGTCATCGATCCCTTTACCGGGAAAATTATCGCCATGGCCAATGCGCCACTGTTCGACAACAACTCTTATGCGAATGTCTATAACAAGGAACCGATATATCTGGATCCCGGACAGGAGCGGCAGGTAGTGGCGGAGATTTTAAATCCGGCAAACAATGTCCGCATTCTGAAAGCGTATTTGGGCGATCTCGCCGCCGGCGTCCGGGACCAAAGGTTGTCAAAAGACACGCGGGATAAGCTTCAGGAGCTTGAACTTTTGTATGATCTCGATGATATTACGCGATATTATTTTTACACCGGCGAGAACAATCGCCGTGAAATATTTCCGACCGTAAAAAAGGGGATATGGCTCAAGTTCCAAAACAACATCGGCGTCGGTTCTTACGTCAACCGCGCTGTCCAGGAGGTCTACGAACCGGGCTCGGTCATGAAACCGGTAACCATGGCCATCGCCATCGATCAGGGCGAAGTTTCCCCGCTCGATATATATAGCGATACGGGAGCGGTAAAGGTGGATGTTTATCTCATAAAAAACGCGCTTAACAAATATTACGGAAAAGTTTCCATGGTCGACTGCATCGACTTCTCGATCAATACCTGCATGACCAGCGTTTCAAAAAAACTCGGCAGAAAATTGTTCCAGGCCGAGCTCCAGAACTTCGGCTTCGGGCAGGTAACCGGCATAGAGCTGGACAATGAATTGCCAGGAGCACTGAAGCCCTGGCGCGAATGGAGCCCGGCGCTGGTTATGACCATGGCGTTCGGGCAGGGGATTTCGGCTACTCCGCTCCAGATGGTCACGGCTTACACGGCGCTGGCAAACGGCGGCAAGCTGGTAAAACCGTCGATCATCGAAGAAATACGCAAAGCCAACGGAAACGTAGACAAAAAAATGCCGGATTTTTTGGGCCAGGTCATAAAACCCGAAACCTCGGCCACGATTACGGCGATGCTGACCCACAGCGCCCAGGTCGGTTTCGCCAAAGCCGGCAAGGTCAAGGGTCACCGCATCGCGGGAAAAACGGGGACATCGCAGATAGCCGGACCGGGGGGCAAGTACGAGACCGGCACCGGCTCGACCGTGGCCACCTACGCCGGTTACGCGCCGGTAGACCGTCCCAGGTTCGTGATACTTGTGAAGCTGGACCGCCCGAGAAAGGATGACTTCGGCAGCAAATCCGCGGCTCCGCTGTTCAGGGAAATCGCCGAATTCCTGTTCGAATATTACGGGATACCGCCGGATGAGAAATAGAATTTTGGGATGATGTGATGTGGCACAGCCGAGGACGGCCATGCCACATCACTAGTATTGCTTCCGCGATGTCCGTTCATGTAAATCGTTGACCGAAGTGCTATGAGCTTTGAGCTTTGAGCGATGAGTTTGCCGCTTCTCA
>MFXU01000054.1:0-2209 GCA_001788965.1 Candidatus Peribacteria bacterium RIFCSPHIGHO2_02_FULL_51_15
CCTTTGCACCAAAACGAAACGAATACCAGAATCGCCGCGGCCACGGAGGGCCGCTGCTGATCATAATTATTATTTCCCGTAGTTTTGCTGTTGACCCCTTCCCTTCCGCAGCCGTCGACCGCACACATTGACATCCTGACAATTTCTTGACGTTCATTGTCATTAGTTACACCATGCATTTGCTCGATCTTTAAAAACAAGGAGGTTGCCATGAGCAACCAACGAAGAAGAGGGATACCGGAGGGCCTTGTGTGCTCCGGCGAATTTCGATTCACGGAGCTTTTCCGTCGAATGAGAAATTTCGGTTTGGCTGTCGACCAGTGTGCCAGTTTTCCAATCCGACTGGTCGATATCTGGGATGCGCCCCCGCTGACCCATTTGTGTTTCGGGGACGACGAAGAGTTTTTCCCCGCCGGTGTGCCGGTCTATAGCCTGATAGAGGTCAGACAGGGTTATGCCAATTTTAGGATATGGAGGGCATCGTTACCGAGAGGGGTCGCGCCTTACTGGTGCAGGGAGGTGCTGCTCCTCCACGAGTGGGCACAGCCGGATCCACTCGTGTGGCGCAAGCTCCACTTACTGGAGGCCGCATCGCTTCTCTCGATGTATCCCTGTCTCGGAGCAGTGAGGTGCTTCAGCCAAATCGGAAGCGGAAACTGCGCAGAGTTGTTTCTGCGCCAAGAGAAAATGTACGTCTGGGATGGCGAGTCGCCATCCGGCCACCATGCGGCGTATACCACCGCTCAGTGGTTCGTGCCTGAACGGATTCTCGAAGAGAAAATCTAGAGGTCTTGCTGGATCGAGCAAACGAATAACCACCTGTGACTCGGAGTCGTAGGTGGTTTCGTCAATCCGTCAGCTCCCCCGCCAGATTCTTTTCCATTTGAGCCTCCCATATACAGTACTGCGATGCGGGGACGGAGCATTGAAAAGAATGTAAAATGTAGAATGTAAAATGTACAATGAAAAATGATTAGATTAACCAAGCCTCACGGTTTAATTTAATAATTGTACATTTTCTACATTCTACTTTTTTTCTTTGCGTAAGCTTCTCGGTCCCCTGCTCGGCATAACTCTTCTGACGATTGCGGTCATCGTACTGGGAAACAAAATGAGCGCGCTGGATCTAAGTGAAGTCTGGACTGAACTGAAACTGACTCCGCTCAAACGGACTCTGGGCGCGTTATTGCTCACCGCCGTCTATTACCTGCTGGTAACCGGTTACGACATTTTGGCCTTCAGTGTAATCCGGACGCCGCTGAAAATCAGCCGCATCGCGCTCGCCTCTTTCACCGGTTACGTCTGCGGACACAACATCGGTCTTTCCTCACTGGTGGGCGGGTCGGTCCGCTTCCGGATCCACAGCTGTTTCGGGCTTTCGGCAAAAGAAACCGCAAAAATAGTGGCTTTCATCGCGCTCTCTTTCTGGGTCGGCGCGCTTGCCATGGGCAGTTTCATTTTCCTGCTGAATCCTTACCGCATCCCGTCTGAACTGGGCTTGCCTTTTAAAACCGCGCAACCGCTGGGCTGGCTCTGCCTGATTTTATTGATATTTTACGTCTGGATCGTTGTCCACGCGCTTCACGGCAGGAAGATCGGATCACTGGAGCTCCCCCATCTCACGCCCGCACAGGTTGTATTGCAGATGCTGATCGGGGCTGCCGATTTTTTGATCGGTTCATCTATACTTTTTTTACTTTTACCCCACGCCCGGGTGATGGGCTTTCCAGATTTTCTGCAGGCTTACATGCTGGCTTACATCGCCGGTCTCTCCAGCCAGGTACCCGGCGGCATCGGCGTCTTCGAAGGCGTTCTGGTTTTTTTGATCCCGGCTGCGGAAACTCCGGCCGCTACCGTAAGCGCGCTGATACTTTACCGGTTGATTTTTTACGTCATTCCGCTTGTCGTCGCCGTCATTCTATTGGCGGTCCATGAGCTGAGGATCGGACGAGGAGTTTTAACTGGGAAATAACTGCTAAGAAACCTCTGAGAAATTGTTAAATTGCTAAATTGCTAAATTGTTCGCCGACCTTCGCCAATTTCAACTCTGCCATCCTTTTTTGAAGGCTCTGTCCGACAAGCAAGCAAAACGCACGTTGCATACATTCTTATGCCATTTTGCATTTAAAACATAACTAATCGGTCATTCGTAACGGCATCATCTCGTACCGCGTAGCGTTTACTCAAGCCAAGAACTCCATACCGCCAG
>MFXU01000054.1:2217-16587 GCA_001788965.1 Candidatus Peribacteria bacterium RIFCSPHIGHO2_02_FULL_51_15
AGAACTCCATACCGCCAGCGCGTCTGATTAAGAACGTTTTAAACGCGAAGTGGTATTAACGATTTAACAATTTAATAAGGACTGGAGTAAACAAAATCCAAACGTCTTAACGAACAATGATCGTGTCCTCAACTCTTATTCCCCATTTCCCCTCCAGGTAAACCCCCGGCTCGATCGTTATCACTTCGTTTTTTTTGAGACGGACAAGCGGCGCCTTATTCGAAAGAGACGGCATTTCATGAATATCAAGCCCCACGCCGTGTCCCAGCGCATGCGTGAAATCTTTTCCGAATCCGTACGACTTCAATACTTCCCTGGCTGCCTGATCCAACCGCCTGTTAGAGATCCCCGGCCTGACCTTTGATTCGGCTTTTTTCTTCGCCTCCGAAACCGCCAGGTAAACTTTTTTTTGTTCAGGGCTCGGTTTACCGGTGAAATAAACACGGCTGAAATCGGATAGATATCCCTGGTACCGGACGCCCATATCTATCTGTACCAAATCGCCTTTTTTGAATTTTCTTTGTCCCGGATGGTGATGCGGATGTGCTGTATTTTCGCCGAAAGCGACTATGGGATCAAACGCCATGCCATCGGCCCCGAGGGCCAAAGCCAGCCTGATGATTTCAAAAACAATTTCAATCTCGGTCCTTCCCGTCTTAAGCAATCCGGGAATGCGTTTCAGGATTTTCCGGGTAATGGAACAGGCATGAAGAATTTTTCTCAATTCATCCGGATTTTTCACCCGGCGGTAATTCTCAATTTCATTAATTGTTTGTATAAATTTTGTGTTCTTATATTTCCTCTTCATCCTGCCAAGTCTTGCGACAGAAACATCTTCGCCCTCAAAACCGAGTTTTTTTATTTTTTTTATCGCTTCCGGCATTTTTTTTTGGTCCAGTATCTCGACATTTCCGTATGCGGTTTTTCCTGCTTCAGCCAGGTAGCGTCCATCCAGAAAAAGTTTTCGGCGATTGCCTGCCAAAATCAAAACACCGTGCGATGCCGATACCCGCGTCAAATAATGGATATTTGAGGGTTTTGTCACAAGCATCGCGGAAAACTTTTTTCCTTTCAGTTTTATTTTCGGGCCTGGGCATTTGGCATCAACGACCGTCATGATCTGGATAAAAAAGCTTTTTCATGGTATCATATTGAGATTCTAACAATACTTTTTAAATGAAATTAGCCCCATTTAACTTATTCTTTTCCGGTTTAAAGCGAAGCCAAGACCGGGTGCGGCGCAATGCAACTTCGAAATTCACTACCGCAACGAGGACTGTCCGGCGAAGCGCCGTATTGTTCTGGATTCTGTTCCCCGGCCGCGCATATTCCCAGGTGTATAACGGCGGAGGAGTCCAAGGCGGGATAACGACCGCCGGAACCCAGCTCGGCACGGCTGGCATACAAACTACGACTGATCTCACCGGCCTGATTTTGGCTGTAATAAGTTTCATACTCAATTTCGTACTTATATTGTCGGTTTTGTCGATAATCATCGCCGGTTTTTATCTGATAACATCAGGCGGAGAAGAAGGGCAAAAGGAAAAGGCAAAGAAAATCATTTTTTACGCATTGATCGGAATCATAGTGGTTCTTCTTGCCAGAGTAATAGTCGTTACGGTAAATAATCTGTTCTGAATGCAAAAAAAACGCAGAAATCAAAGGCATTTCCGCTCAATTGTTTTCCTGGCAATTGCCTGCGCCTCGCTTATATCTTCCCGAACGCGCGCCGCGGATAATAACCAGATACAGATTGAAGCCGGCCAGACTGTGGAGATCGGCACCGATACGAACATCAATTCGCCGGAGTTCAGCTGGATCCTTACCAAAGATCGCAAATTTCAAAACGCCCAGAGACACAGGTTTTTTGAGTCGCGCTTCACCCAGGTGGGAGCTTACGTGCTGGATGTCAGCATCCAAAATCCCGATACCGGCCAAAACGACTACCGGGCTTTTTCACTGGTTGTCACGGAGCCGAAAAACCCGGCCACTACTCTCCCTCCCGGAAACCCCGAGCCAAGAGCGGCATTGATTACCGATCCTACCGTTTTAAGCGGCTTTATTTACCTGCCACCCGAGGGCGGCATCGTAAAAATAGATTCTTCCGGATCAACCGGCGAGATCACGGGGTATGAGATTGACCTGAACAGTGACATCGATTCGGACGGAGACGGTAATCCGACAAATGACCGGGACAACGTGAATACTTTTTCCGAGAAAGACGGAACGCCGCTGCTTTTTTTCTTTCTCCCATCACAAAACCAAAACCGGAAAATAATTCTCACTGTATTGAACGCGAATACGGGACAAACCGACAGTGTTTCGGCGGAACTTGTTTTTGGCGGAGCGGCGTCCGGATCCGGCCCGGCAGTGATACAAAATCCGGACAATCCGATAACGATTCGGCCTGACGGCCTTTCGGTGAAGTTTGGCAGCCTGATCTCTGCCTCCGGAACCGGGAACAATCTTCTCTTTGAATGGGATTTCGGGAACAGAAGCAGAAGTCTGCTCGATGAACCGATCCATACCTACGGCGCACCGGGAAATTACACGGTTGCGTTGAAAGTCCGCGATATCCGGACCGGGCAGATCATCTTCGCCGGCACAACAAATGTGGCTGTGACACAGGCCGTCCAAACGGATTCCTCCGCCACCTCTTTGCCAAAGTCAGCAACTTCATCCGCAAGTCCGGCCCCGTCTTCAGGATCTTCGGGCTTCGGCTTCGGTTCATTGATAAAAGTCGGAGTTATCTTGTTCATGCTTCTGGCGATCGTCATCGCGATCTATGCGTTGTTTGTCTGGATAAAGAAAAAGACTACCGGGACACTGGAAAAAACTTTTGAAAGAATGGAGCAGACTATCCTGAAACAGGATCCAAAAGCCGCGGTCAGATCCGGCCAGGCCGAACCGATGAAACTTAAAAAGGGGCCGGAAACAAATAT
This sequence comes from Candidatus Peribacteria bacterium RIFCSPHIGHO2_02_FULL_51_15, assembly GCA_001788965.1. Taxonomy (GTDB): domain Bacteria; phylum Patescibacteriota; class Gracilibacteria; order Peribacterales; family Peribacteraceae; genus 2-02-FULL-51-10. Next base: position 5,160 of record MFXU01000054.1, read on the forward strand.
CGAATCCGGTCATGCGCAGGAAATCGCTGACCGGGAAAAATCGCATACCGATTTCAATGCCAAAGCCCGCGACAACATCACTCCACTGAAAGCCTCGGGGCCCGTACCGGCCTGGCTTACGCAATCTGCTGCCAAGCCAGCTCCGCAAGTTACGAAAGCCGCCGTTCCATCCCAAGGCGAGCCCCAGCTCCAGCCCAAACCCCAACCCCCGGCTTCGATCCCGCCCTGGCTCAGATCGGAACCAGCGGAAACTCCGGCCAAGCCGGAACCCCAAATTCCTTCTCCAAGCCCAGGTCCTGCTGCCGACTGGTTGAAACCCGCAAACAACAATCCAGCGCCCAAACCCGAACCTGCCCAACCTCAGCCAAAACCACCACTTCAACCTCAACCGCCAGCGGCTATAACACGAAAAGAACCTCCTGCTTCGGTGCCGCCCTGGCTGAAGCCGCCCGATGAAAAAAAGGCGGCTTCAGCCAAACCCGATATTTCAACGGAGGCCAAACCGGGGCCAGTCAGGCCCGGTCCGTTACCCCAGACCAAACCCTTGCCCGCACAAAAACCCGCCGGTAGAGAGCCCGCTCCGGCCAAACCACCCGCAACACCTCCGCCTCTCAAACCACAAACACCGCCGGAAAAAAGCCAACCAAAACAGAGCAACGATGATGAACCACCGATTGCGATAATTCAGGCAGACAGCCTTATTAAATGAACAATCGACCCTCCTTCGCTTTAAAAAATCTCCCGACAAATTCGGATTGATTCTTTATTTCGAAATAAAAACGTCACTGGCGCAAAGTCATTTTTTCCCTCATTATTGCTTCAACGGCGGGCGTAGCTCAGTTGGTTAGAGCGCCAGGTTGTGGCCCTGGAGGTCGTGGGTTCAAGACCCATCGCTCGCCCCAGGTTTCCTAAGCAGATACCAAATCACGTCTGCGGAACCGTATAATTTCACGTTGCCTTCTTTGATCATTTGAATGAAATCACGATCATACTCCGCCAGCTTTTCTGCCGGTAAACCGGTAGACCATGACCTCAAAATCGTGGCCATGCTTTGTATGGGGTGCAGAAGAAACTGCATGAAACGGGAGGGAACAGTGCTCATACCATTTTGCATTTAAAACATAACTAATCGGTCATTCGTAACGGCATCATCTCGTACCGCGTAGCGTTTACTCAAGCCAAGAACTCCATACCGCCAGCGCGTCTGATTAAGAACGTTTTAAACGCGAAGTGGTATCATTGTATTTGTTTTGACGTCTTGATCAACCCCATATTACCAGAATCGGCTTATTGAATCCATCTCTTAACCTCCCGGCGCTGGCAAAGAGTCCCCATCTTGCTATACTCCGAAGCATGCCGGAACCCAAATTTCGCTCACCCAAGGGCGTGCATGATGTGCTGCCGGCGGATCATCAATATTTAACTTATATCAAAAAGGCCGTACGCCACCGCGCCAGACAGGCAGGGTTTAAGCGTATTGAAACACCGATATTCGAAGATATAAACGTTTTTGAACGCGGCATCGGGGAGCACACCGACGCAGTTGAAAAAGAGCTCTATCTGGTAAAAAGCAAACATGAAGAAGATGAAACAGTCCAGCTGGCTCTCCGGCCGGAAACAACCGCAGCCACCTGCCGCGCATATATCGAGCACGGGATGCAGGATCTGCCCCAGCCAGTCGAGCTCTACAGTATCGGTCCCAATTTCCGGCACGATCGTCCCCAAAAAGGCCGCTACCGGCAGTTCAATCAGTTTACTTTTGAAATCATCGGGCTAAAGGATCCCAGTCTGGATGCGCAGCTGATCGAAGCTTTGAAAAAGATTTTCACCGACCTGAAAATTTATGACCGTCTGACTCTGCAGATAAACAATATCGGCAACGGCGAAAGTCGCCGTGCTTACGTGGAAGCGTTGAAGGACTATTTTATCGGGAAGGAACGAAATCTGCCCGAACGGGACCGGGAACGACTTAAATCCAACCCTCTGCGACTGCTTGATTCCAAAGAAGAAGACACTCAGATATTACTCAAAATGGCACCGACACTGGACCAGTTTCTCACTGATGAAAGCAGACTGTTTCATGAAACCCTGCTCACTTACCTGGATGAGCTGGATATTTCTTATGTAATAAATGCCGGTCTGGTCCGCGGTCTGGACTATTACACCCAGACGGTTTTCGAGTTCTGGGACCAATCTACCGGCGCCCAAAATGCAGTGGCCGGCGGCGGCCGGTATGACGGACTCATCGAACTGCTCGGCGGAAAACCCACACCGGGCGTCGGCTTCTCGGTCGGTATGGAACGGGTTGTCTGGCACATGAAAGAAGCCGGCATCGAACCGCCGCAAAAAGACCAAGTCGATGTCTTCGTCGCACAGCTGGGTCCGGAAGCAAAGAAGAAATGTCTGGGCCTCGTGAGCAAGCTGCGGGATCTGGGCATACATACCGTCGGAGCCCTGGGTGAAGCGAGCCTGAAGAGCCAGATGCGGCTGGCCGACAGGTTCCAGGTGCGCTATACGCTGCTTCTCGGACAGCTGGAAGTGAAAGACAGTACGATCATTCTCCGCGATATGGCCGCAGGAAAACAGAAGCAGATCCCCTTCGAGAAAGCCGTTCCGGAAGTTTTGAAATTGATCGGAAAGGAAAACCTGGACAGATATTCCATAACGGACAAGTTCGGGGAGATCACGGATCCGGGGGAAGGATGAAAATAAATAAAGTCGATGTTGCACTGTGATTTGGTATCACAATTCCACCCTTATCCCGATAATCCGCGAGACGATTACATAACCGAAGAAAGCAAACCATTCCACGAAGGCGATAACGAAACACCAGCAAAAAAACCAGATCCATTTGTCCAGACGTTTTCCGGCGCGAAGAGCCTTCAGATATTTGTAGGTGCTGAGCGAAATCCCGAAGATCCAAAATAAAACGACTGATGCGGCAATGAGAAGACTGGGGTTTTCCAATTTTTTTGAAGACTCGAATAAAATTGCTAAATTGTTAAATTGTTAAATTGTTAAGAAAGTATGAAACGTGCGTCGCGCTTGCTTGTCGGCCGTAGCCTTGGCGAAGGCTGGCGAACAATTTAGCCATTTAACAATTTAACAATTGCCTTAAGTCAAAGAATAACGACTCAAATATCAAGGTTTTTGACTCCTTTCGCATGCGTCTGGATGAACTTTTTCCGCGGCGCGACATCGGCTCCCATCAGGGTGGTGAAGATCGCATCGGCGCCCTCGGCATCTTCCATGGTGACCCGCAGCATTATCCGCTTGGTCGGATCCATAGTTGTTTCCCAGAGCTGTTCGGGGTTCATCTCCCCCAGACCCTTGTAACGCTGTATCCCGACCTTGCGGTTTTTCTTTATATCTTTCACTTCTTCCAAATCTTTTCCTTTTGCCTTCTTGCCCTTTTGCCCTCTTTGCTTCTCGTCGGTCACCTCGGTCCCTTCGGTCCCCTCGGTCACTTCATCTTCGGTTTCTTCCACATTCAAGTCATTATCCGCAACGCCCCACGATTTCAGTATCGAAGCTTTCTCTTCATCCGTAAAAGCATACTTTGAATCTTTTCCCGCGGTGATCTTGTAAAGCGGCGGCTGTGCGATATACAGATGCCCGGTTTCGATGACCTCGCTAAAATACCGGAAAAAGAACGTGAGCAGCAGCGTCCGGATGTGCGCGCCGTCGACGTCGGCATCGGTCATTATCACGATCCGGTTGTACCTGAGTTTTGCGAGCTCCTTCACTTCGCCGATTCCCATGCCCATGGCGATGATGAGTGACTTCACCTCGTTGTTTGAAAGCATCTTGTCGAGCCGCGCCTGTTCCACATTCAATATCTTGCCCCGGAGCGGAAGGATCGCCTGAAACTCCCGGTTCCGGCCCTGCTTGGCCGAGCCGCCGGCGGAGTCGCCCTCCACGATGAACAGTTCGCTTTCACTCGGATCTCTGGTGCTGCAATCCGCCAGTTTCCCCGGCAGCGTCATGCCCTCCAGCGCGCCTTTGCGTATCACGGCGTCGCGGGCGGCCCTGGCGGCCATGCGCGCTCTGGCGGCCAGCAGACATTTGCTCACCACATCGCGGGCTTCACCGGGATGTTCTTCGAAGTACTCCGCCAGCTTGTCGTTCACCACGGTTTCGACCAGAGTCTTCATCTCGGTATTTCCCAGCTTGCTCTTGGTCTGTCCCTCAAATTGGGGATCTCTCAGCCGCACGGAAATTATGGCAGCGAGTCCTTCGCGCACGTCGTCGGCGGACAGGTTTTCATCCTTTTCTTTGAGTATTCCCTCTTTGCGCGCGTAAGCATTTATCGTGCGGGTCAAAGCCGACTTGAACCCGGTGAGGTGCGTGCCGCCCTCTACCGTATGAATATTGTTGGCGAAAGAAATGCATTGCTCCTGAAACGCCTGGCTGTACTGCAGCGCCACTTCGACGAAGCCTTCTTTTTCATCCTTCATAAACCAGATGACATCGCCGATCAGCTGCTTGTCCTGATTCAAGTGACGGACATAAGCCGATACTCCGCCCTCGAAATGGAAACGGAAAAGCCGCGGCAGTTGCTCATCTTCGGCCGGACGCTTTTCCCGCTCGTCCATTATGGAGATGGTTATCCCGCGGGTCAGATAGGCCTGCTGCCTGAAATGCGCCAAAATCGCGGAGAGGCTGACGGTAAGCGTTTCAAATATCTGTTTGTCGGGAAGGAAAGCCACTTTCGTTCCGGTTTTGGCCGTCTTGCCGACGGGCTTCACATCATCCTCCGGCTTGCCGCGCACGTATTCCTGCATGTAAATTTTGCCGTCGCGGAAGACTTCCGCCCGCATGAAACTGCTCAAAGCATTGACGACTGACGCGCCGACACCGTGCAAACCGCCGGAGACCTTGTATCCCGAATCGTCCCCGCCGAATTTCCCTCCGGCATGGAGCATCGTGAGCACCGTCTCCAACGCCGATTTTTTGGTTTTGGGATGGATGTCAACCGGTATGCCCCGGCCGTTATCCTCGACGCTGATCGAATTGTCATTATGCAGCATGACGGTTACATGGTCGCAATGCCCGGCCATCGCCTCATCTATCGCGTTGTCCACTACTTCATAAATACAATGATGCAGCCCCCGCTGATCGGTGGAACCGATGTACATTCCGGGACGCCTTCGGACGGGTTCCAGTCCCTCCAAAACCTGTATTTTTGAGGCGGTGTACGCCTGCGTTTTAGTGTCAGCCATAGTCTAAAGGAGTGTAGAGAGTTGACCGGTTGGAATCAATGGTTGGTCGGGGAAAAAGATGGAAAAGGCAATTGCCAAGACCATTCTTGCTTATTATTAATAACATTATATAGATATATCTTCAAAAATAAGGTAAAATGCGTATGCCCCTTTTTAAGCGACTGCACGGTTGCGGTTGCGGGGATTGCTCTCTTTACAGAAAGGAACTGAGCAATGCTGGTTCTGACTCGGAAAGACGGTGAGTCAACCCTGATCGGAGTCAATATCTCCGTAACGGTGCTGGGAATCTACGGAAACCGGGTGAAACTCGGTTTCTCGGCACCGCGGGAAATTCCCATCGTCAGGAAGGAGCTTCCGCCAATCCATGTATTGGATCTGGCCAAAACCAGCCGGCTGGGTTAATCCCAGCCAAACGAAGCCGCAAGTCCCGCACTTGCGGCTTCTTCATTATTCACGAGAAATAAAATTCCAATTCTCAAATGCTTGCCCCGCGTAGCGCGAAGCGCGAAGTGGGGTCAATTATCAATGATTTAACCCAAGGATTGATGTTGTTTTTCTTGTGACTTGGTATCACAATCCCTCTACTATGACCAACAGCCCCAATCCCCCGGCAGGCGCGCAACCTGCTGCGACCTTCACCGATACCGATGAAATGCTCATCACTAAAGAAGGGCTCAAGAAACTGAAGGAAGAGCTCGATTTCCTGAAAACCGAAAAAAGGCAGGAAATAGCCCAACGGCTAAAAGAGGCCATTTCTTACGGCGATCTCTCCGAAAACGCGGAATACGAGGAAGCGAAGAACGACCAAGCGTTCATCGAAGGACGTATTTTGGAACTTGAGAAACAGATAAAGAACGCGCGGATAATCACCGAAGGCACGACGGTGAAAGCCGCCCGGAGCAAGATCATCGATATCGGCTCGATAGTCACGGTCCGAAACAGGACCGAAGATACGGATCCGGAAACCTACACGATCGTCGGCAGTTTGGAGGCCGATCCCGTGGAGCACAAGATCAGTAACGAATCCCCCATCGGCCGCGGACTTCTCGGCCGTGAAAAAGGCGACATCATAGAAATCATCGCGCCGGCGGGGAAGTTTAGGTATGAGATATTGAAGGTAGCTTAAACGGAATCTGACATTGATATCGTTTTCTTTGACCCACTGTTAAATTGCTAAATTGTTATATTGTTCGCAAGCGGAACGCACGGGTTATGCTTGCTAACAATTTAGCAATATAACAATATAACAATTGTTTATGTCCGATCAGCCCCAACCGAAATCCGGCGGTCTAACCATCACCCCGGAGACGCAGCAGAAATTCGGTCCGCTGATCGATTTGATAAAAGGTTCCGAGAGCATGAATGATGAAGAAAGGCAGTACTGGATCAACATACTGCCGATCATGACGCCGGAGCAGCTCAAAAACCTCGAGGAAATCTTGAATAACGAAAAACAGCAGCTCGCGGCCATCGATGCGAAGTACAAAAAAGAGGCCGCTTCGATCTCAGATGCCAACGTCGTAGCGACGATGGAACAAAATATCCGCAGCAAGAAGCGCCAAAGGGAGGGAAAGGAAAACGAGGAACAGCAAAATGAAGAAATGAAAGAGGACGAAATTTTGCAACAGATTCAAGCCTTATAATACCATTTTGCATTTAAAACATAACTAATCGGTCATTCGTAACGGCATCATCTCGTACCGCGTAGCGTTTACTCAAGCCAAGAACTCCATACCGCCAGCGCGTCTGATTAAGAACGTTTTAAACGCGAAGTGGTATAAAAAATTGTTCAGAGGTTCCTTAGCAATTTCCCGCCGCTTTCAAAAACGCCTACGAACAGGCCAGTATCACTCTTTCCGTAAGCGCGATCACCTCCTCGGGACGGTCGGCGGTGTACCGGTATCCCCCGCTTTTCAGCTGAATGTCGGCTTCGGCGGCAAAGTTCACGAGATCCCTGATCCTGTCCCAGGGCATCGAACGAGCCAGCATGGCTACTCCGCGAACGGAAAAAGGATGTATTTGGGTCGCCTCGGCTATGGCATTTTCCCCTTTATTTCCCGCCTCCTGCGCCGCCTTTACCAATACCAGGTTATTTACCATATTCAGCACGATTGACCATAAGCCATAGGGGTCCTCCCCCCGCTCCAGACGCCTTCTCAAAAATTCCAAGGCTTCGATCGGTTTTTTACTCCCGATCAGATCTGTGAGCTGCCAGACGCGCTGTTCACCGAAAGGCACCGCGACTTCCTCCACGTCTTTCACGGTCACGGGTCCCCCCTTTGCATGTAAAGCAGCCTTTTTCCATTCCTTTTCCAAAGTCCACTGGTCATCGCCGACAATCGATATCAAATATTTGGCCGCATCATCTTCGAGCATCACCCCCTGAAGTTTCGATTCGTCTTTCAGCCAGCCTTTTAGCGCCCCCGGCGCGAGAGGTTTGAAAATCTTTGTCTCTGCTTTTTTTTTCAGATATTTGGTTACACTTAGCCTTTTGTCGGGTTTGGGGTCGACTACGGCGACAATCGCCTGGGGATGGATGCCGCTGCACAGCGTTTCCAATTCGTCCCGTTCGATCCGCGGAACCCCCTCTATCAAAATCAGTCTTTTTTCCGCTATGAAAGGCATGGTTCCGACTGCATCCAGCAATGTCGACAAGTCGGCTTCGGAGCCTTCCAAAACCATCAGATTCTCTTCGCCGTGCCGGCTTATGAAGCTTTTTTTCCAATGAGACACTTCCTTGCACAGTTCATACTCATTTTCGCCGGTGAAGAAAAAAAGCTGTTTTTTCATTTTCATCAGATGGAAATGGCTTACATCTTAACGTGAAAGAAACCAAAGAAACCGAGGAGTCCGAGGAAACCGACGAATTTCAAGAAAGGTATTGTACATAATGTTCTTCGGTTTCTTCGAATTTATAACAAAATAATATATCCATTAAGTCTACTTTAGAGGATAGAGAAAAGACTGATTTTTCGCTATAATAATAGGAAATGAAAACAAAAAAATCATTCTTCTCACGCAAAACCCTGCGGACTATCCCGATAGTCATCGCGAGCGTGTCACTTGCGTTTTTTCTTGGCATCGAGACAGCCGGCGACATCGAACCGGTCATAGATTCCACGGAAGCCGGCGGAGCCACGCTGGAAGGTGACTTCAACGGAAACGGCGTTCTGGACACAGGAGATGCAAAAGTCGCGCTCGAGATCGCCCGTGATTTCAGGCTGCCAACGCCCTCGGAGCTGGCCGCGGACATGGGTGGAGATCTGCATGTGACTCTCGAAGACGTCACGGCCGTACTGGAAAAACTGGAGCGGCTGCAATAGCGCCCAGGCATTACGTAATTTTGGAAACAAAAAAAATGCTTTTTACTCACCGCACCCGCTTCGGTTTAGCCGCATTGCTCCTCGCGACCAATCTGGCAGTTCCCGTGAATTCGTATGCGCAGCAAAACGAAATAATGCTGGTTTTGGAACCCCATTGCGCGGAAACCGACCGTAAGGCCTGCGCACAATTTGAAACCGAGGACGAGTCTCACCTGAGGACGCCGCTTTTAAACGCGGGTGACATACTGGATATCGACATCGTCCTGACAAACGGCACGGCTGCCGACATCCAATCGGTCAAAGCCTGGCTAAAATACGATTCGAAAATACTGGAAGGCCGCAGCGTCCAATTGAGCGATGCCGTCAAAGCACCGGCGCCCGGCGAACAAAACATTTATAAGGCAACCGAACTGATAAAGATCGGCGGTGATTTGAATCCCATAACCGGCGACCATCTCGCACTGGCGCGGATAACATTCAGAGTCATCGCTTCAGGGAAAGATACCGTGATTTCGTTCCATAACTTTCAGGCCGACGGCAACGGCCAGACGGCGGTAAACGGCAAATATCAGACACTCGGCTCCGAAAACAAAAACGGGCTTTCCCTGCCGCCATGCGCGGATACTTCGGTCGTCGGTTGCCGGGCAGCGACCACGCCGTTTCTTTATACCGAACCAAGCAAATTGAACATGATATTGAGCGAAAAACAGGAGGCGGGATCCAGCCCGAATTCCGTATTGGCGGCTGAAAATAAATCATCTGCTTCGGGATCGGTGAATTTAAGTTCATCCGCGTATTCGTCCGCGCCTTCGGCATTGCAAAGCTCCTCATCCGGTCAGCCGACAGTCAGATTTTCACCAGGCACCGGCGCCGGTTCCTCCACCTTTTCTCTGCTTCAAGTCCAGAATTTGCGCGTCACCACCCGGGACAATCAGATATTCCTCGGCTTCGATGCTCTCACAAGCTCCGAGCTCAGCGGATACAACGTTTATTACGGAACCGTAAGCGGCCAATACATCCAGCGACGCACAATCCCGCCGAATGCAACCAGTCTGGTATTGCGCGATCTGGAGCCGGGTACCGTTTATTTTTTGGCCGTGCGGGCTTTCAATGCCTTTAGCGGCGAAAGCGCTTTCAGCCAGGAAGTTTCCGTGACCGTCGGCCAGCCGGAGACTTCCACGTCACCGTTGACCGGAACCAAGGCCATGCCTTCTCCGGCTGAAAATCCGATAACCACCCGCGGCGGCGCAAAGGTCACCGGGGATACCGGCATCGGCGACAATGTCATGTTTTTCGCTCTTATATCAGCCTGCATCGGCACAGCTTTCGCCTTTGCCCGTCAACTTACTTCAAATAAATCCTAATGTCCCAGGACTCTCCGCTGCACTCCGGCTGGCACACGACGGACGACGAAGTCGTCCCGGTGAAACAAGCGCAAAAAAAGCCCGCGGCTCCGGTGGATAACCTGCGAGCAGCAGGAACGGAACCACAGCTAATCGTGCTTTCCGGTGAACCGCATGTGAAATCGAGTCATCTGGCCGCAGTCACCGGCGTCCTAACGGTCACCATTGCCGCCGGAATGTATTTCGGCTTTTCCAATCTGCTTGGCTCGGTCGACTCCGTTTCGGAAAAAACCGTAACCATAACGACGGACGGAAATTTTGATCCTGCGGAAATCGTCTTGCATGCGGGAGAGAAACTCAAGATCTCAAATCTGAATGAAGATCCCCAGGTACTGAAGAGCAGGGGCGACAAAGACTTGTTCCCGGTGCAGGTGATTTTCCAGGAACCTTTTGTCTTTACCGTTCCAGCGGATGCGGCAGGGATATTTGTTTACGGCTCCGAAACATTGCCCGACGACAAAATACTGACGATCACCGTGACTTCCGAAACCACGGCAACCGCCTCCGGCTCCAGCACGTCCGCCGAAATAACCGCTTTTGACATCCCTTTGCCGTTTGGCGCGCCGCCTGTGATTTCATCGTCCGCCTCGTCGTCGTCCATCTCATCTTCGTCCTCTTCCTCCTCCTCACAAGCAGACTCCAATCCCGGCCAGGTGTTGCAGACTGACAATACCGTGACCATCAGCTTGCAGGGCAGCTCCGGTAGCTCATCCTCTTCCGCGCCGGTTAAAAATAACTTGCCGACCAATCCGTACACAGTCGGATCATCGGTGGCCAAAAATCCCCAGGCCGGAGCGCAAGTGTCCCGCGTCCTGAACCGTGTAGAAAATCTTCGTTCCGGAGCTCCGATCCGCGACCTTCGTGCTCATACGCCGAAAACCGTCACTGCGACGGGGCCGGAGGGAACTCTTTTACTTCTATTTCCGGCGCTTGCGGGAGTAATGCTGATGTTTAGAAAATTGAGAATTGAGAATTGATACCACTTCGCGTTTAAAACGTTCTTAATCAGACGCGCTGGCGGTATGGAGTTCTTGGCTTGAGTAAACGCTACGCGGTACGAGATGATGCCGTTACGAATGACCGATTAGTTATGTTTTAAATGCAAAATGGTATGATAGGGGAAATATCATCGATCATGCATCCAAGCACAAGAGATTGCTGCCAAGCAGCAACGTTTGGAACGACAAGGACAATATCTCTGAGGGATTCGATAGACTGTTCCAAAAATTCCAAAAGAGCATCATTGTCATTTCATATCGAAGTGATGGAATTCCCTCCGAAATAAAACTTGTACGTCTTCTGAGGAAATACAAAAAATCCGTCACTGTAAGTCATTTTGGAACTTACAAGTACGTTCTATCGAGTTTTGACCTAAGAATCGAGAATTTTTTTGTAAGTGCTCACTGACCTTGCGGCCATTCGCCCTCACTCCGGCGCTGCGGCGCCACCTCTCTCCCGATGGGGGAGAGAGGAATCCGTA
>MFXU01000055.1 GCA_001788965.1 Candidatus Peribacteria bacterium RIFCSPHIGHO2_02_FULL_51_15
CGCGGTACGAGATGATGCCGTTACGAATGACCGATTAGTTATGTTTTAAATGCAAAATGGTATAGCAATATGACAATCATTTTTTTATAAAACCTTGTCCATTCATATACGGCCGCAGAACTTCCGGAATCGTAACGGTCCCGTCCCGGTTCTGATAAATCTCCAGAATGGGAATAAGAATCCGGGGTGAAGCGATACAGGTGTTATTCAGCGAGTGGCAGAATTTTTTCGTGCCGTCTTTGTCCTGGTATTTGATCCCGAGTCTGCGGCATTGAAATTCATAGAACGTGGAACAGCTGTGCGTCTCGCCATACCATTTGCGGCTCGGCATCCATGTTTCGATGTCATTTTTATAAACCTGCCCCCGGCCCATGTCGCCGGTACAGACAGCGACAATCCGATAGGGGAGCTCCAAAGCCTGAAGGATATCTTCGGCATTTTGGAGGATCTCAGCATGAAGCTCCGCACTCACTTCGGGATCCGCTTCGCATAGAATCACCTGTTCCACCTTCTGAAACTGGTGAATCCGGTAGAGTCCGTGGGCGTCTTTGCCGTAGGTGCCCGCTTCACGACGGAAGCAGTTACTGAGACCCGCATACCGCTTGGGAAGCTCCGATACTTCGAAAGTCTCGCCGCTGTGGTAGCTCGCAACTGATACTTCCGACGTCCCTATCAAATAAGTCTTGTCCGACTCGATCTGCTTCGATTCTTTTTCGCCCAGACCGGCCTGCGGCTCGCGATCGACACCGACAGCGTACGCCTGTTCCTCGCCTCCCGGGAAATAGCTGGTGCCCATCATCGCCGCATAGTTGGCCATCAGCGGAGGCGCAAAAAGCGTGAAGCCTTTCTTCACCAGGCTGTCAACGGTGAACTGGAGTATCGCAAGTTCCAAACGGGCTCCGTCGCCCTTTAGAAAGTAGCTTCTGGACCCCGCGATCTTCACTCCGCGCGGAATATCGATGATGTCGAGGCTCTGGCCGAGGCTCACATGATCCTTCGGCTCGAAAGCGGGCTTCGGAATTTCACCCCACGTCCTGAGCCGCACATTTTCACTGTCATCTTTCCCTATCGGCACAGACTTCAGCGGAACCGAGGGCAAAAGGAGCTGCATTTCCAGCCACTTTTTTTCGAGAACTGCGAGCTCCGCTTCTTTCTTTTTCAGATCCTCGCCCAAGGCTTTCATCCTTTTGATCTCTTTTTCTTTTTCGGCGCCCTTTAGATTCGGAATATTTTTGCTGACCGCGTTCCGCTCAGTCTGCATCTTCTGGACTTCGGCGATCAATTTTTTCCGCTCGTCATCCGTCTTCAAGAATTTCCGGATGTCCAGGGATATATTTTTATTTTTACAGGCCGTCTGGTACAGATCGGGGTCCGCACGAACGAGATCGAGGTCAATCATGGTAAAATAGTCGCACGGTCAAGCAAAAAAATCCAGAGCCCGGTCAAATATCTATGTCCCAAAACCCCATCGCCATCGAAGCCGATCACGTAAGTTTTCGGTTCGGTCCCCGGACCGTGCTCGACAATGTCAGTGCCGCGGTGCCGGAAGGAGAATATGTCGGCATCGTGGGACCGAACGGCGGAGGAAAAACCACCCTGCTTCGGATCATCCTGGGATTGATCGTTCCGACTTCCGGAAAAATCCTGGTCTTTGGAAAGGATCCCAAAATAGCCCGGCGCGGAGGGACTATCGGATATGTTTCCCAGAAAATGTCGGAAAAAGGATTTGTCTTCCCGGCGACCGTCGGGGAGATAGTGCGGAGCGGCCGTACCCCCAGAATCGGTATTGGAAAAAGATTCTCAGGCATAGACATTTCGGCTTGCGATTGGGCTCTGGAACTCGTCGGAGCCTCCGATATGAAGTCCAGAATATTCGGATCGCTCTCCGGCGGCGAGCAGCAAAAAGTATTGATCGCCAAAGCTTTGGCGCGTGAACCCAGGATTTTGATCCTGGATGAGCCCACGACCGGCGTGGACACGCTTTCCCAGGAACAGTTTTTCGGACTCTTGAGAAAATTGAACAAAGAACTGAATCTCACGATTCTTTTCGTGACGCACGACGTCGAAACGATCACCCGCCAGGCCGGGTTCATACTGGAGTTGAACCAGAAAATCCTCTGCCACTGTGCCGCTCATGAGTTTCTGTCCGAAGAAACCCTGAACCGCCTCTATGGCGGGGAAGCCGAAATGCGGCATCACCACATGCACAAATGACTCTGCTTTCCTGGTTATCCACGGGTTCTCTGCCGGCTTACGAAGCCGGAATAATCGTCGGAATCATAGCACCGCTTCTGGGGATTTTTCTGGTCACCCGTCGATACTCGTATCTGGCCGACACGCTGGCGCATGTTTCGCTGGCCGGCGCGGCGATCAGCCTGATCACGGGGATGAGTCTGATACTTAGCGCGCTATGCGTATCGATACTGGCTGCTGTTTCGGTCGAGGAAATCCGGTACAGGCGCAGGGTCTTCGGTGAATCTGCATTGGTTATTTTTCTCTCCGGAGGACTGGCGGTGGCCGCGGTGCTCTTGAGTCTGGCGGAAAAGAACGACTTCGATCTCGAGAGCCTGCTTTTCGGCAACATCGAAAATATAAATTCCGGGGAAGTGGCGATCATCGTCATGCTCGGCGCAGTCGTTTTGGCCACGGTGATACTGCTTTTCAAGGAGCTCGTTTCCATTTCCTTGGACGAGGAAATGGCCGAAGCCGGCGGCCTGCCCGTGCGTATCCTGAATCTGGTTTTCGTCATACTGGCGGCGATAATGGTCTCCGTATCGATCAGGGTAGTCGGTGTCCTTTTGATCGGCGCTTTGATGGTCATACCGGTTTCGGCGGCCATACAGCTTCGGACCGGATTTAAAAAGACCTTGTTTATAGCCATCGGGATTTCCCTTTTTTCGGTGGTAACCGGCTTACTGGTATCTGATTTCCTAGCCATTTCAAGCGGCGGGACTATCGTGCTCGTTGCATTGGGTATTTTTCTTTTGAGTCTGCTTATAAAGCACGAATAATACCACTTCGCGTTTAAAACGTTCTTAATCAGACGCGCTGGCGGTATGGAGTTCTTGGCTTGAGTAAACGCTACGCGGTACGAGATGATGCCGTTACGAATGACCGATTAGTTATGTTTTAAATGCAAAATGGTATAAGCAGGATCATTCTGAAAATGTCGGGAGGCTTTTTAAAAAAATAATCCAGCAGAGGCCTGAGAGGCCGCTGCTGAATCCAAATAATTATTTTGTTTTCATTATTCTGGCATCTTTATTTTCTCCCGACATTATCGGAATGATCCAATAAGCAGATTTAATGCTTAGGCATTTGAATACTCCGGCTCCGGCTGTACAATGCCGAGACTGATGGATAACCGACCGTTTAAGCTCGTGGCTCCGTTCAAACCGACCGGTGACCAGCCGGGCGCGATCGAAAAACTTTTGAAAGGCGTGAAAGCCGGCGAGAGACACCAAACCCTGCTCGGCGCAACCGGCACGGGAAAAACTTTCACGATGGCCAATATCGTGCAGGAGATCCAACGGCCGACGCTGGTTCTGGCTCACAACAAAACACTGGCTGCCCAGCTTTGCTCGGAGTTCCAGGCGTTCTTTCCCGAAAACGCCGTCGGTTACTTCGTTTCCTACTACGACTATTACCAGCCGGAGGCTTATCTGCCGTCGACCGATACGTACATCGAAAAAGATGCCAGCATAAACGAGGAGATAAACAAATTCCGCCACTCCGCGACTCTCAATCTGCTCACCCGCCGCGACGTGCTGATCGTGGCTTCGGTTTCCTGCATCTACGGGCTCGGCAACGTCAGCGATTACGAAGCTCTGGCCGTCAAGCTGCACCGCGGAATGCCGTTCCAAAGAAACCGGTTTCTGAGGCTTCTCACCGACATCCAGTACAAACGGAGCGCCATGCAGTTCAAGCAGGGGATGTTTCACGTGCTGGGCGACACGGTCGAGATTTTTCCGCCGAGCGGCGACACCGTCATCCGGCTCGAGATGCCGTTCGATGAAATCGACGTGATACAGGAAGTGGACAGCTTCACCGGCGAAGTTTTGACCGAGATGCAGGAGGTTACCATCTTTCCCGCCGCGCACAACGTTACGACGAAGGAAAAAATAGACCGATCAACCGACGGCATAAAACAGGATCTGATAATCCGGGAAAAACAGCTTCTCGAAGCCAAAGAATTCGCCAAAGCCGAACGGATCAGACAGCGCACCGAGTATGACCTGGAAATGCTCCGGGAAACCGGCTACTGCACCGGCATCGAAAACTATGTGCGGTATCTGGGAAACCGCGAGCCGGGCGCGCCGCCGGAGACACTGCTCGATTATTTCCCCGAGGATTTCATGTTGTTCGTCGACGAATCGCATATTTCCATCCCGCAGATCGGCGGCATGCACGAGGGCAACCTGCAGCGCAAAAAAACCCTGATCGAATACGGCTTCCGGCTGCCCAGCGCGGCGGATAACCGGCCGCTCAAGTTCCAGGAATTCGAGGAAAGAATCAATCAGGCGATCTATGTCTCCGCGACGCCGGGACCCTATGAATTTAAAAACACCAAAAAGGATTATCTGGTCGAACAGATCATCCGGCCGACCGGACTACTGGATCCAGTGGTCTCGGTCCAGCCGAAGAAGCACCAGATCGATCACTTGACCAAAGAAATAAACGAAACGATCAAGCGCGGCGAGCGGGTGCTGATAACCGCGCTGACGAAAAAATCCGCGGAGGATCTGGCCAAATATTTCCAAAACATGGACTACAAAGTCCGTTATCTGCACAGCGACATCGTGACCATGGAACGGGTGGAAATCCTGAGGTCCCTTCGGACCGGTGAGATAGACATATTGGTGGGGATAAACCTGCTCCGCGAGGGGCTGGACCTGCCGGAAGTGAGTTTCATAGCGATACTGGATGCCGACCAGCAGGGCTTTCTCCGCTCACGCGATGCGTTGATCCAGACCATCGGCCGCGCGGCACGGAATATAAACGGACATGTCATCCTATATGCCGACCGGGAAACCGAAGCGATAAAGGCGGCGATTGCCGAAACCAACCGTCGGCGGGCGATACAGGAGGCCTACAATAAAAAGCACGGCATCACGCCGCAGACGATCATAAAGGCCATCAAGGATATCGCGGAAGAGCACAGCAAGCTCCAGCTGAGCCGGAAGAAGTATGATCACCAGAAGATACCAAAGGACGAGAAGAAGCGGCTCATAGAAGAGCTGAACGCGCAGATGGAGATCGCCGCGGAAAACCTGGAATATGAAAAAGCCGCGGATCTGCGGGATGAGATCGAGCTACTTAAAAGAGAACTATGAAGATCGGATGAATCTGATGACGCGCCTCGGAATATTTATTTTATGTATTTGTCAACCAAGCTCTTTTACCGCCTCGCGGTAACCCTCCGGAGTACCCGTATCGAACCGGCGGCCCTCGAATTCGTAGCCGTAAATATCTATTTTTTTGATCTGCGCCTTTAGCGCATCGATCAGCCGGATCTCCTTGTCTTGATGCGAAGATTCGACTTTGGCCAATTCTTCGATCGTCGATTTCGGAACCAGATACTTGCCGACGATCCCCAGAGTGGAGGGTGCTTCTTCGGGCTTCGGTTTTTCTACCAGCCCGCGGATTTTTTTTATCCGGTTCAAATGTTTATCGGGCGAAATGTCCACGATCCCGTACTTACTGACCAATTTTCGTTCCACGTCCTGAAGGCAAAGCATCGCCGTGTCTTTCGATTCAACTTGTTTGAAGGCGGCCACCAGCTGCTGAAGCCCGTTTTTCTCGAATTTGATCAGATCGTCGCCGAACAAAATGGCGACGGTGTCCGAGCGCACCCAGTTCTTGGCCTGCAGTATTGCATGGCCGTCGCCCTTCATTTCCTCCTGATACACGACGTGAAAATTGACGTTGTTGTATTTCATCAGTTCGGCGAGCAGGTGCAGCTTGCCGCGCTTCTGAAGCTCATGTTCCAGCTGCGGCTGGGCATAGAAAAACTGGGGAATCGCCTCTTTGCCCCGGCTGATGACAAAGCAAATGTCATTTATCCCGACGCTCATACATTCGTCCACCAGCAGCGCGATGATCGGCCGGCTGCCGATGGGCAGGAGCTCCTTCGGCACGACTTTGGTCCACGGCAGAAACCGCGTACCGAATCCGGCGACGGGGAGGATGGCTTGGGAGATCTTCATTGATCGGGATTTTATACGCGTGGCGCGGTGCTGGCTACTTTTAGAACCGTCCTCATCCCCGCCCTTCTCCCGCGCCGCCCAAATAACTCCTCTGTTTAATTTTTCTGCAAATCAATATCCCAGCACGGGCGCCGGAGAAGGGTGACTCATATTATTCTTGTCCCGAGGTTTATCTTCCCTGATCTTTGATAAAACCAAATTTTTCCAATTGCGGAGCTCCTTTCTCCGGCGCCCCACGTGGAATCACTACAAACACGAAACTCAAGTACAAGCAATATATGCACGGCGCTGGAGAGAGGTCGGGAGAGAGGACGGTCAAGGCAAGCGGCCGCCGATTCAGAATTGAGAATTGATTCTCAATTCTCAATTATTTCCCCACTCCCCGTCACTGTCGCTCCGCTCGCGGTTGAATTTATCGTCGCGCCGCTTTCCGTTGATTGGGCTTCGGGGTTCGTCGGCAGCGCGACCGGCCCGGGCATGACTACCGCTTCATATCCCGCCGGCAGATCCAGATACGCCGGCTCGCGATTGTCATTCCAGCTGAACGTGATACCCAGATCCGGCTGCTCCCATTGGTTATCGCCAAGCGCGAACCGGCTGCAGCTCACCGGCGATCCGTCTTCATTCAGCGGAGTAATGTGCCGGATGCAGGCATTCCAG
>MFXU01000056.1:0-6204 GCA_001788965.1 Candidatus Peribacteria bacterium RIFCSPHIGHO2_02_FULL_51_15
GTCTGATTAAGAACGTTTTAAACGCGAAGTGGTATGAGGTGGAAATAAGAGGGTTTGGATAATATAATTTTCTCCCGCAGTTTTGCTTTTGAGCCGAGAAGAGAAATATTCTTTGCTGCTTAAAAAGTCAGCTCCAGATGAAGGGTGGTGTTCTCTCCATCTAAAAAAGATCGCTGACTCGGGAGAGTGCGAGTGTATCCATATCAGCATCCCGGTAATTATCGACGTGAGAACCAATACAGAGGAAGGCAATTGTTGCACCGCTTTGCGCAAACCATATCCGCGGGTATTGATTTGGTCGCAAGCCGGAATGGATCACCGGTAGTTCTGTCTTCCACATCGTCCATATATCGTTTTGCGTAACACGATGAATTTTGCCTGGAGCGATTCTCGGTTGCGGCGCAGTGGGATGGAAATGGAACTCGCACAATTGCTGAAAGCCTTCCAGACTTTGTCTGATATGTCTCATGCGCTTCTTTTCCAAAGCGGCGATTTCGCTTTCAAAACCGTCATGGAACAGGAATGAAATCATAGATCGTTGAAATCTGTTCCACGATAGTAGGTGAATTCGTATGGCACTTCCTCATTCGGCTTGGCGGCAGTGTATGGGGCCTCGGCGTGAGTCAAATCTTGCAGCTGTTTGCCGCTCAAGTGACCATAACGTTTCACTACCCTTTTGAGCATGCGAATTTCCTCTTCACTGAATATCGACAGATCCGGCTTTTTGATTGATCTATAAATCTCGGTCGGAATATATCCTTCGTATTCGTTTTCCTTCTTCACTTCCAATATCTTCATTTTTATCATCTCTTCTGTCACAGATACCAACGCAGAGGGCACTGGACCCATTGGAAGTGCTTTGTAGATATCTCCCGTAATGGATTTTGCGTATTTTTCATAGAAATCAAAATCAATAAAATAGAGAAGTTTCGCGAGCTTCTTTTTACCGCGCACTTCGCCCCTCAGTTCCTGACAGAGGTAGAGCACGGCATTCTGATACTTTTTCTTGTGAAGCGCCATGATGGCACAATGTTAACAACAATGAACGTAAATGCCAATAGAATGGCCTGCATTTCTCCTGAATTTCCGCAGGACAAAAGCCCGGTCTATACTTCCGGCATGTCTGAAGACTCCTACAAAAAATACGAAGCCGATTGTGCACGCATCCACAAAGAGAATGCCACGCTGCTCCGAGACCCCCCGCTGACCTCCGCAAAACTCTGGAACTTGAAGATCGCAGGCGCGTGACGTTGGTCCTGAAGAACTTGTAAAAACAGGGTGGTAGATTTGCCAAGCATTTCAGACCTGAGGAGACGGATGTCGTCTTTCGTTTCTGCAGAAATCTGATGGAGCAGCCAGATGCTACGAATCTTCAGATTGAAAGTGCGCTGCGACTGCTCCGTTTCACGGTGCTTACGTTCCCGTTTCTTGCAAAGCGCGCTGGCGACCTTTTTAGCATTCTTTACAAATACATTCTTCACGAGCACGGCAACGTCTGCCAGGCATCGCAGCACCTTGCGGATAAGATGAGCTTCGCGCTCTCGTGTCTGCTGGAGCGAGGGAGTCAACATCCGGATGCACTCTCGGAAGAAGCCATCGAAGGATTAGAAAGAACCATTTTGGAAGGTTACCTCGAACTCCTGAAGATGGATGAGTCCTATTGTCGCGCGAATCCGAAGTTGCGAGGCAGCCGATCAGTGGAGGCAAAAGTTGGATTTTACCAAGCTGCAAAGTCACCCCAGCTCCGCGCACTGCGGGAAGCGATCCTATGTCTCAACCGCCTTGGGGTCGAACAGAGTGCAGAGCGCTTCGGCATCACGCTTCCGATCATATTCTCCGATCCGGAAGAGGTGAATTTTCAGGATTTTTCTTTCCAACAACGCGGCGGGAAAGATAACCTTTACATCGGCTCCGTCTTATTCTTTTTTGTCACCATAGTATCTCATACCATTTTGCATTTAAAACATAACTAATCGGTCATTCGTAACGGCATCATCTCGTACCGCGTAGCGTTTACTCAAGCCAAGAACTCCATACCGCCAGCGCGTCTGATTAAGAACGTTTTAAACGCGAAGTGGTATCACTTTGTTACCTGACTCAGCCTCTGATCCGGTCGCGCTTCAATGATGTGCAGGATGCCAAAAAAAGATCGTCGATGCGATAATACTTCCAAACCTGCATCCTCTACGAATTGCAGCGGTTCGTGGTTCCAGCGACAACCGCAATGCTGGCGATACCACGCCGAGAATCGATCTTGGAAACGTGCGAGCCATTGAGTGTTGCTGCGACCATGTTCCAAGAGAAGTGCCTTTCCATCGGGACAACATACTCTTGCCACCTCTCGGAGCGCACACACGGGATCAGGAATGGTACAGAGGCTTAAAGAGGAAACGACGGTATCGAAAGAATGATCCGGAAAGGCAAGAGCTTGTGCGTCCATTGTCTGGAGCTGAGGGTGCATCTTTAGTGTCTCCGCTCGCCTATGAGCAAGCTCCAACATCTGCTGGCTCGGATCTATCGCGGTAATCGCACAGCCTCTTGGATAGTAGGGAAAGTTTCTCCCTGTCCCGACTGCAATCTCCAGCACCTTCCCTGTTGCCTTTCGCAAAAGCTTTCGCCTGAGTCTCGCAATCCCCATCAATCCCTCGACGATGGAAATCTTGAGATCATACCAAGGAGCTGCCTTGTCATAACCCTGCCGGATCTCATCTTGGGTGAATTCCATGATCCTAGGATACAGCAAGGGTTATGTTGTGTGATTGCTGCAGCAGGTTTGTAGGTTACTTTCGAACAAGGTCATTACCATAGATAATGGCTCTATGAAGCCCAAAAGTTCATGGCTGAACACGCTGGTCTCACAGCACCCCCTTGCGGATTCCTTGATGGTTTGAGGGGGACGACAACAAAAACGGGGAAGGCACGTGGGTCTTGGCGGTTTTGGAAGTGGCACAAATGGCACACGATTTCGGCCTTTTGGCGTTCACATTTTGCGCACAAGAATTGTGAGTATAGGGCTTATTGAAGCCGCTGGACTTGTAGTGATACCACTTCGCGTTTAAAACGTTCTTAATCAGACGCGCTGGCGGTATGGAGTTCTTGGCTTGAGTAAACGCTACGCGGTACGAGATGATGCCGTTACGAATGATCGACTAGTTATGTTTTAAATGCAAAATGGTATGAGTTGGTGGGAAGGCAGCATCCTTGCGCACAGGAAATGGCACATGACGCAATTGATGAAGCCACCATGGGAAACTCTGTCGAATATGCTGACAGGCAAGCCATTCTTCGTGTGCACATCCATAAGGTCAGTGGTACGTTCATGGCTTGGGACAGAGGGAAACCATGAGAGTTCAACATGCATGGAGGCATACGAAACTCTCGCAGATTCTGGCTCCGATATTGCATCGGATGCTTCATCGTCTACACAGTCGCGGCTTCTTGCACACACAGGGTAGAATGCCGCTGCATCTCATCATTCCAGTATGGACTTCGGTACCCCCATCGATCCAAAGGCATTTCCATCCTACGAGGAGTACCAAAAGGCGCTGAAGCTGTCCCGGGAATTTGAAGAGCGGGTGGGCGCGGTGAATGAAGTGATGAGCACGGCGACCTCGGAGGAAGAGGAGTGCAGGGGCATGGAAGCACTGGGCTTCACCTACCATGATGACGGACCCTGCGAGCGTTCCTTGTGTCAAAAGCGAGAAGAGTGTCTCTGGTGCAGCCTCCTCGCATGGCAGGAGGAATGCGATGAATACTTCTTCGGCGGACTCCTCAGCGATGACGACCGGCTGATCCCCGATGCAATGAAGGATCTCTGTCTCTCCGGCGAGGGATGTGACGCACTGCCCGTCTCCTGGCATCAGTCGGGGACCAAGGAACATGCGGCAATCGTCTGGTTCCTCGATATCATGTTTGCAGTGTTCTTCGAGGCCTCGGGGGATCTACCTTTCAAGGAGTTCCATCATCTCCATCCTGAAATTGACGACTGGATGCGACATGCGTACTTCGCGGTATTGCACGTTACTCGAGGAAGGCCATGGCCGGACTCAGAGAACGGCAGGAAACGCATTGTCGACGCTCTGACCCGGACAGACATCCTTTCTGCGAAGAAGGCGGAAACTCTCCTCACATCTTTCCACTCCTTTTGCGGCTGATATTCCTGACAACATGCCATGCCCACACTTGCTACCTTCGACGACGAACTCAATGAGACAATCGTGAAGCGCGGACAGCGTTACTTCAAGGGTGGCCATGTTCGTGACCTCGAAGAGATCGATGACGGCCGATGGAGAGCGCTCGTCGAGGGTACCGAGGTATACGAGACGACGGTCACGATTTCGGGCGGCGCCATCTCCCACCACCGCTGCAACTGCCCCTATGACTTCGGCCAGTATTGCAAGCACGAGATCGCCGTTCTCTACGCCATCCGCGAGCGCACGAGCGGTGACGCCGGAATAGGGAAGGAAAGGCAGTCCAAGGGAGGAAAGCCGCAGAAGAAAGGCCGGACGGTTCGGGAACAAGCCGAGGAAGCCGCGCAGAAACTGAGCGTTGAAGAGCTCCGCCATCTCGTCATCGAGGGAGCGATGGAAGACCAGAGCTTCCGCTCCCGTCTGCTTCGGTCCGCTCCTCCGCCGGAGAATGCTACCTCCGGCGACAGGAAGCAGGAGTACATCGACGAGATCCGCGGATGCATGGAGGACAATGCAGGACGACACGGATTCATCGGATGGGAGGAGGCTTTCACTGCCAGCAGAGGAGCGAGCGAACTCTGTGCGACGGCAGAGCAGTACCTTGAGTCGGGCAAACTCGCGGAGGCTCTCCCCATCGGACAGGCACTCCTCGAGGCCATCTATCCCGATCTCGGCCGCATGGACGACAGCAACGGCGAGTTCGGCGGCTGCATCGAGGAAGGGTGGAGCATCCTGCGAACCATCGCCGCGAAAGTAAAGCGCGAGGATCCTCTGGGAGAAGAGCTCTTCCGCTACTGCCTTGAGCAGGCCGGACGAAAGATCTACGACGGATGGGGTGATGACGACAATTTCTTCCGCGTCGCTCTCACTCTCGTACTACCCGGCGAGCGCGAGACGTCGGTGAGAGATGCCATTGACCGCGTCCTGCTCTCGCCGCACGATCCTCCTCCCCGCGCAGAAGCGCCCGCCCACGATGGCATGGCCAAGTTTTGCGGAGAGGTTGATGACTACCGTCGAGAACGGAACCTCGAGGTGGGAGCCGAGCTGACACTTATGCTCCTCGAGGCCGTCGGGAAGAAGAACGAAGCGATCTCCTTCATGCGCGGTCATCTGCAGCACCCCGATGTCCGCCTGAAGTACATCGAGCATCTCGTCGGGATCGGGGAATACGCGGAGGCGAAGGAGACCGCCAAGGGAGGGATAGCCATCGCGGAGAAGAAAGGCCACCCCGGCACGTCCCGGAAATTCGAAGAATGGCTGGTGACTGTCGCCGACAAAGAGCGCGATTGGAAAGCGAAGCAGGCGTTCCTCGAGAGGTTCTTCTTCGACCGCTACGAGATGGAGGAGTATCGCAGATGGAAGGCGTCGTTTGCGGATGCCGCATCATGGAAGCGCGCGTACGATGCCGCTATTCGCAAGATCAAGGCGAAACATGCGGCCGATGCGCTTCTGGACATCTACCGCGAGGAAGAGCAGTGGGACGAATTCCTCGGGTGCATCCGCGCCGAGTGCGAACGTCTTCGGAGTACTGCGGTTCCGTTAGGCGATGCATACGACTTCCTGCTTCAGTATGAAGAAACGATGATGGACAAATTCCCCGACGCGTTCACAGAGCTCGTAGCGGCATCCGTCGGAGACCATCTGGTTCACAGCACGGGACGTGCGACATACCAAGAGATTTGCCGCCTCCTCCGGCGACTTCGGAAGCACGGATATGAGAAGGAGGTTGACGCTGTGATGAAGGAATTGGAGGTGAGGTTTAAGAATCGTCGGGCACTGCTGCAGGAGATGAAGAAGGTCGGATAGGCAAGTGGGTCTATTTACACGAGCAGCTAGTGGCTGGGGAGGAGGGATTCGAACCCCCGCATGACGGGTTCAGAGCCCGTTGCCTTACCGCTTGGCGACTCCCCAACGCGTCCACCATCCTACCATGAAGAACCATCTCCGAACGGTCCTCCCCTTCGACTCGGCTTCGGTGATCCTGAGTAGGGGGGTATTGAGCGATGGAGGATCA
>MFXU01000056.1:6264-6444 GCA_001788965.1 Candidatus Peribacteria bacterium RIFCSPHIGHO2_02_FULL_51_15
TGTAGGTGTCGTTGAGTTGCTGCACTTGTTGCCGAGATCGTTTGTGCTGCTTCCTCCTGAATCAAGGTATCTATCTCCACTAACATCGGATGTTTATTACGTCCTTCCACTATATCTGCGAACTCCTGTGCGCTGACGCCGTCTTCTTCAAATTCACTCGTTAGCATATGTCCATAGTAT
>MFXU01000056.1:6514-6695 GCA_001788965.1 Candidatus Peribacteria bacterium RIFCSPHIGHO2_02_FULL_51_15
ATAGGTAGCAGACCCTCCTCCCTATCTATCCTAATTTCGCAAGCTTCGCAGAATTGGCTAAAGTACTTTCGCTATGATCTACGATCCTGTTCTTGAGAGCCGCCTTGAAGACTTCCGGGGAGGCATCGAATACTGGAAAATTGCACCCATTGAAGAACAGGAGGTTATTGCAAATAAACTT
>MFXU01000057.1 GCA_001788965.1 Candidatus Peribacteria bacterium RIFCSPHIGHO2_02_FULL_51_15
CGCCCTCGCTTCGGAAAAAAAGTTTTGCGAGCGACATATTAAAAAAATCATTTATTCCCTATATCCCTTATTCTGTTAAAATAAAAACATGAACAGAAAAAATGTATTCCTTTGGACTATCTATGACTTTGCGAACTCAATAGTTACGATTGTTTTCTTTTTATATTTTTCGCAATGGCTTGTAGTGGATAAGGGCGTGCCAGATTTTTGGTACAACATGATTTTTACAATTGGATCGGCCTTGCTCCTTCTGACCGCACCAGTTTTGGGAAGTATCGCTGATAAAACAGGGCGGCAACAAAAATATTTCAATAAAATTACTGTTCTTACCTTTTTATGTTTTTTGGGCGCGTCATTTACGACACTATTTTTCTCTCAAAAAATATTCTTAGCCGCCCTGTTTTTTCTCTTGGCTAATTATTTCTATCAGTTTTCTTTTGTCTTTTACAATGCGTTTTTGCACCATATTGCACCAAAAGAAAAATGGGGACGAATATCTGGTATCGGTCAGGCAGGTAATTGGTTGGGGGAAATCGCCGGATTGCTAATAACCCTGCCACTTGCAAGCGGAGCGATCTACTTTATTGGCGAAGCAGGCCGCGCTCAAACTTTTCTTCCGGCAGCTGTTTTGTTTTTCATTCTCGCTTTGCCAATGCTCTTATTTTTTAAATTGCCAAAACAGGAAAGCCAAAATCCTCAAATCAGCTTAAGAGAGGAGTATAAAAATCAGTGGAATCAATTTAAGGAATTAGTTAAAGATCCGAACATGAAATATTTTCTTATCGCGTATTTCTTCTTTAACGACGCGATAATCACTGCTTCAAATAATTTTCCTATTTTTCTTCAAAATGTGTTCGCAGTGCCGGATAATATCAAATCCATGATCCTGGTGGGCATATTAGCGACTTCAGTCATCGGTGCGCTTTGTTCGGGTTGGGTTGCGGACAAAATTGGTCTTAAGAAAACCCTCACAATTTTAATCGGAAGTTGGGTTATACTTTTTCCAGTTCTTGGTCTTGTTCAAAACTTTTCTCTTTTTGTGGCTTGCACAATTGTGATGGGTTTTCTTTTCGGCTCTATATGGACAGTGACCCGCGCGGCGATGACCGTTCTTACGCCACTGGAAAAACTAAATTTTGGATTTAGTTTTTATACGCTCGCCGAAAGGGTTTCAACTTTTCTCGGCCCACTAGCGTGTGGTTTGATAACTTCTTTGCTTATCAATCTTGGACCAACTCGCTATCGGCTCGCGGCAATTTCTATGGCTGTTTTCGTCGCAATAGGACTTTACTTTGTGAGAAAAGTTGAAATTAAGGAAAACCCAAAGGTAATTTCATAATTGTCGCTCGCAAAACTTTTCCGAAGCGATGGCGCGGCGGAAGGAGGATGTGGGGGGGGGAATTCCGCCGGACCCGAGCGCACAAAATCGCTTGTGCCGTGCGTAGCGCGGCTTCCTGTCAGTTTTTAGAAATTCTTGCTAAAACAGGTTCGAGCGTGGTTGTATAAATACACCATTCGACTCGTCTTGTTCGCTTTTGTTCAAAAGACTCGCTCATGGCAAGCCATTTACTGTGTATAAGAGTCGAATGGCATTCTGCTATGCTTCTGTCATGTTGGAATTGACGCTTGATCTGCTCAAGGCGAAGCTCACGGTTTGGAAAGGCTGCGACCTCGCCAAAACCGCGAACGCAGTGCTGGGCGAGGGGAATCCGAATGCAAAAGTTATCTTTATCGGCGAGGCACCGGGGCAGAAGGAGGATGAGCTGAGACGGCCTTTCGTCGGCGCGGCCGGACAATTCTTAAATGAGCTGCTCGCATCCATCGGGCTCACGCGCGAAGACGTTTACATCAGCAATGTGGTGAAATTTCGCCCTCCCGGAAATCGTGACCCGGAACCGATTGAGAAAGAGCAGTGCATGCCGTGGCTCATGCTGGAGATCGCGTTGATCAAGCCGCGGGTCATTGTGACGCTTGGCCGCCATTCGCTGGGACATTTTTTCCCTCAAAAAACCATCACCGAAACACATGGCAAACCCCAGAAACTCACCGATTCCCTGACTGTTTTCCCGATCTACCATCCCGCTGCCGCGCTTCATAACGGCAATCTTAGGGCGAGTCTGATGAGCGACTTTCGGGCTTTGGGGGAATTTTTAAAAAATCTTGAAGTTGGGAAAATTGACAATTGACAATTGACAATTGACAATTAAAAAAAATTTTCAATTTTCAATTGTTAATTGTAAATTGTTTCATGTCTTCTCTCCTCCTCCGCATCGCCGTCGCCGGTTTCCTGGCGCTTGCGTCGCTTACCGTCGTGCTTTTCCGGGTCAGCCCTCTGACCGCACCGGCAATCGCGATACCGTTTTTGCTGCTGACTGTTTTTTTGGCGATATCTAGCTTTACCACACTGGCGGCTTATCTGATCTGGAAAAGTATGTCGGTTGAAGGGATGGATGCCGGCCGGCGCATGAGCATCGCCTTGAGGGAAGGGCTTTTCGTCGGCACAGCCAGCGTTTTTCTGCTGGTATTCCTGATTCTTGGCATCCTTTCATGGTGGATCGGAATCCTGATTTACGCTGTTTTTCTGTTTGTTGAGATGGCGTTACATTCCTAAATTGCAAAATGGTTAAATTGTTAAATTGCTTGCAGGCAAGAACGTGCGTAACCGCTTGCGACCTTCGACAAGCTCAGGTCGCCCATAACATTATCTCCAATTTGTTATCCCAAAAAGGTCGCCATGAGTTAATCGAATGGGCGAACAATTTAGCAATTTAGCAATTTAGCAATAGAATGTCTGAGCTTTATCATAAGTTAACTTTAAATTATGACTTTACCCGCACCTTGGGATCAATATCCGGTCAGGATATCAGCCGCCACCAGTCAGGCTGAGCTGGAAGCCATCGAACACGAATTATTCGGACGTAAAGCCGGTGTCTTGACCGTGGCTTTGCAGGAGGTGGGGAAGCTTTCCCCGGAAGAGAGGAAAAATCGTGGATCGGAACTGAATGCGGTAAAACAACAAATCGAAGCGGCGCTTCAGGCAAAGCTGGTGGAGCTTAAGTCCGCGTCTCAGGGATTTCTGGCTCAAACCGATGCTCTGGATGTCACACTGGACCTGCCGGCCAAGGAAACCGGCCGTCTGCATCCGATTCACGAATACATCCGCGAAGCCGAAGAAGTTTTCGGCCGGATGGGATTTGACGCAGTTACCGGCCCCGAGCTCGAGACGGAGCACTTCAATTTCAACATGCTGAATATTCCCGAGACCCATCCTGCGCGGGATCTGCAGGACACTTTCTGGGTATCGTCTCTCGACCGGACCGTAATGCGGACGCATACTTCGCCGGTTCAGGTCCGCTATATGACCGGGAGAAAACCGCCGTTCCGCATGATTTGCACCGGCAAGGTCTATCGCAAGGATTCGGATGCCACTCATTCGCCGATGTTTCATCAGATCGAAGGCCTGATGATCGGAAAAACCGTAACACTTGCGAATATGAAAGCCGTGATGGAGGAAGCGGTGAAAAATCTGGTGGATCCGGATGTCGAGTTTCGCTGGCGAACCGGGTATTTCCCGTTTGTCGAGCCCGGACTCGAGATGGACCTGAGGTGGCGCGGCGATGAGAACCAAAGCCGCGAAGGCCGGTGGCTGGAGGTGGTGGGTTGCGGAATGGTTCATCCGAATGTCTTGAAAAACGTCGGAATCGATCCGGATCTCTGGCAGGGCTTCGCCTTCGGTTTCGGGGTAGAGCGGATGATCATGATCCGGCACCAGATACCGGATATCAGGTTGTTCTTCGGAGGAGATCTACGGTTTCTAAGGCAATTTTAATCTTTCCGCAGCCGGGACATCGTGTCCCGGTAAAGCGAGTTGTCAAAAAACGCCGGGACTTAGGTGTCCCGGTTAGCGGCGATTGATTCTCATACAATTTTGCATTTAAAACATAACTAATCGGTCATTCGTAACGGCATCATCTCGTACCGCGTAGCGTTTACTCAAGCCAAGAACTCCATACCGCCAGCGTGTCTGATTAAGAACGTTTTAAACGCGAAGTGGTATCATGTAATATTTTCTCGGTATCCTGCGTTTAATGACGTGGCAGCTGATTTTAGTCAGTTCATAAGCCGATTCTCTAATTCCTTTCTCTCCTTAATATGAAAAGGTTGACTCCGCTGCTGATGGTTGCATTATTTTCCGGCATTGTTTTCTCGGCTTTACCCGAAACATCTTCGGCTTTTTCGGACGTGTCAAAAAGCACGGCTTATGGCCAAGCTATCATCGAGCTGCAACAAAAAGGAATATTAAAAGGTTATGCCGACGGCACGTTCCGTTCCGAGGCGCAGATCAATCGGGCTGAATTTCTCAAGCTCGTCCTGGAAGGCCGGGGGAATGTCGGCGCCCAGGTCTTCAAGGGGTCGGAATGTTTCGCGGATGTCGGTGATCAATGGTTCGCCAAATACGTCTGCAGCGCCAGAAACGAGGGTATCATCGAAGGTTATTCGGACAAAACTTTCAAGCCGGAACGGCCGATCAGTTTCGTCGAAGCCGCGAAGATTCTTTCCAAAGCTTACGAGCAGAAAATAGAATCTTCGGGTGAAAACTGGTATGAAGCGTACGTAAACGCGTTGGAGGACAGCAAAGCGATACCTCCGTCGATAAATTCTCTGGAGCAGCAGATCACCCGGGCCGAGATGGCCGAGATGATGTGGCGGCTCAGAGAGAAAAAAACCGACCAGCCCACGAAAGGCCTTCTGAATATCAAATATCCGGAAACCAAGGTTAATTTCGCTTCGGACAGCGTTCAGACGGCCAAATCGTGCGCGGATCTGACAGCCGTCTTGAATTCCGCCGGTTCAAGCTATGGCAGGGGATACGGTCGGGGATTGATCATGGAGGATGCGTTTACCCCCGCTCCCGCGATGTTGAAATCCATGGCGGCGGAAAGCCCTGCTCAGTCCACTACTGGAGATTATACCCGGACAAATGTGCAGGTAGAGGGCGTGGATGAAGCCGACATCGTGAAAACCGATGGAACTTACGTTTATATGATTTCCGACGGTAAAGTCCGCATAGTAAAAGCCCGTCCCGGCGACTCAATGCGTCTTGCGAGTACGATTGAATACAAAGCCGGAGTGACTCCGCAGGATCTTTACGTCAGCGGAAATCATCTGATCGTCGTCGCCGGAAGCTACAAAGAATATCCGTTTCCGAAGCCGGTTCCGATGATGAAGGAACGGGGGGAAGGTTTTGCCATGCCCGTGCAGTCATATCAAACCACGGAAGTTTTCATCTATGATCTGAAAGAGGGTCAGGCCAAAGAGGTGCGCAATGTTTCGTTCGAAGGAAACACGGTCTCTTCCCGGCTGACCGGCGGCAAGGTTTATCTGGTAATGAGAACCGGATCGCGCTGGTACGGGATAATGCCGCTCAAGGCCGCCGAAGACGATATCCTGCCGAGGTTTTCGGACAGCCGCAAAGGCGGCAAAGAAACTGCGCTATCCAAGTGCGCCGATGTTTCGATCTTGCCGCATGTCCTCTCGCCCGAATTTGTGACTGTCGCAGTCATACCGGACGATGCATCGGGCGAGATCAAAAAAAAGATGATCCTCGGCAGCGCCGATAACGTGTATGCATCGCAAAAAAACCTGTACGTCGCGACGACGGAATGGAAATATTCCTGGGGTGTGCGCGAGGATGATGAAGACAAAGAAGAGACAGATTCCAGCGAAACTACCAACGTCTACCGTTTCGAATTCACCGGTGACGGCGTGGAACTCGCTTCAAAAGGCAAAGTCCCCGGACATATTCTCAACCAGTTCGCGATGGATGAAAACGGCGGGACTTTCAGGATCGCGACGACTATCCAGCCCTCTTGGCGCGGCGACGGCGAGGAAAAACAGTCAACCAACAATCTTTATGTTCTGGGACTCGATCTGAAACTGCAGGGTGAACTGACGGGTATCGCGCCCGGTGAGTCCATTTACGCTGTCAGGTTCATCGGTGACCGGGCTTACATAGTAACATTCAAGCAGGTCGATCCGCTTTTCGTCATCGATACTTCGGATCCGAAAAATCCGAAGATCCTGGGGAAACTTAAAATTCCCGGTTACAGCAATTATCTGCATCCTTACGATGAAAATCACCTGATCGGTTTCGGCAAGGAAGTCGATGAATCGATCGACCAGGATAAAGTACATAACCCGGATGCGGTTTATTACACCGCCATACAGGGCGTTAAGATGGCCTTGTTCGACGTCTCCGACGTAAGTAATCCCAAAGAACTTTTCAAGGAAGTGATCGGCGACCGCGGGTCAGACAGCCCGCTACTCACCAACCACAAGGCGCTTCTTTTCGACAAAGAACGGGGACTGCTCAGTTTCCCGGTTTTGGTCACCAAGCGCCCGGCGGGATCCGATCCGTCGGCGGATGGAAATCCGGTATTCCAGGGGGCTTATGTTTACAGTTTGTCACTGAAGAACGGATTTGATCTGAAGGGAAAGATCACCCACTATCTGAGCACGGATGAATTTTTGAAGGCCGGCTCTTATTGGTACGGCGGGACCTCCGACATCCAAAGGATTCTTCGCATAGATAATTCCTTGTTGACCATTTCAGATGATCAGGTCCGGAGCACCGTTTGGCCGGAGATCAAAGAGGAGGGGAAAGTTATTTTCTGAGAGATAAGAAGTAATACCACTTCGCGTTTAAAACGTTCTTAATCAGACGCGCTGGCGGTATGGAGTTCTTGGCTTGAGTAAACGCTACGCGGTACGAGATGATGCCGTTACGAATGACCGATTAGTTATGTTTTAAATGCAAAATGGTATAAGATGAAAGACGGATAATTGACGAAAGATAAAAAATGTTTTTTTACCTAAAACCCGTTCTTCTTTCCCCAGTTTTCCGGATCTTTCGAGAAATCTTCGATCATCTGAACGTCCGTTTCGGCAATGCGGTCGTCGGTCAAGGCCGTCTGGAGCAGCATCGAGAGGGTGGCCAGCGGGTGCAGGCGGACTTTCATTTCCCGGGCTTTTTCGAGTCCGGCGATCAGCTCGTAACTGAAGATCGAAACGATATCGGACACGTAGCATTTTCCCTCGTCCCGTAGGGCTTCCACGGTTGACGCTGAACTTTTTGCCGTCGATATCAGGTCTTCGACCACGACGATGTGCTGGTCAGGTTTCAGATCTCCTTCGATCCGTTTCTTTGCCCCGTGTTCCTTGGTCTGTGATCGGACGTAAACGAAAGGCAGCTTGAGCCGGTCGGCCACCAGCGCTCCCCAGCCTATGGCGGCCGTGGCCGTTCCAGCAATCACATCCGCAGGTATATGGAGGTTTTTTACCCTGTTACTGAGCGCCGACACGATGAAATCTCTGGCGTCGGGGTGGCTGTAAATCATCCGGTTGTCGCAGTAAATCGGCGATTTCAGGCCGCTGGTCCAGGTGAACGGGGGATTTAGCGAAAGCCGGACGGCTTCTATGGAAAGCAGATACTGGGCGATGCGTTCTCCGTGGGGCATTTGAACCAAATTAGCAGGTTTATGCCGTGAGGCAAGCTCTCCAGCAGATTGCTAAATTGTTATATTGTTAAATTGTTAGCAAGCAATAAATGAGCGTTTCGCTTGCTTGCCGGCTGTAGCCTTTGAAAAGAGATGGCAGAATGGAAATTGGCGAAGGCCGGCGAACAATTTAGCAATTTAGCAATCGGTGAAAGTAAACGAACCCCTCCTCCGGCGTTTAATGCAGGAATTCCTGAAAGAAAACCGTAAGTTGAATCTTTCCGCTTTCCGGACCGATGAACATAGCTGGGTCGGAAACATTCTGGACTCGCTTGCGATTCTGAACGGTTCCGGCGATTTGTTTATCGGTGCGAAAAAAATGCTGGATCTCGGCACCGGCGGGGGATTTCCGCTTTTACCGCTGGCTGTTTCCCTGCCTGACCTTAGCTGCACAGGCATGGATGCAACCCAAAAGAAAATCGACGCGGTTGAGCGGATTACGAGGTCGCTCGAAATCAAAAATGTACGGCTGATTTGCGGGCGCGCCGAGGAGCTGGGACATGACCCGGGTTTGAGGGAGAGCTTTGGCTTGGTCACTTCCAGAGCCGTGGCGGAGATACCCGTATTGCTGGAATATATGGCGCCTTTCGCAAAAAAGGGAGGAATTCTGGCGATGTGGAAAAGCGTAAAAATTGCTGACGAATTGGCTTCCTCAGTCAAAGCCCAGGAATTGCTGGGAACGTCTTACTTCAAAACTTATACCTATGATTTGGGCCTGGGCTGGGGTGAGAGATGTATTTTGTTTTTCAGAAAAACAAGAAACCTGCCCGATACATATCCGAGAAGGAACGGTGCCGTGAAGGCCAAGCCGTTATAAGTTTAGAAGTTTTGCGACAAAGCACTGACCACCACTACCACGCAAGCCAAAAGGACTATGATTATCGGTGAAGATCCGAGCGTGCGTGAACGCATAAAAAATGTGGAGGATTTTGAACGACCGGAGTGGCAGTATAGGCCGAAGATTAGCTAGTACAATTGCTAAATTGAAAAATTGTTAAATTGTTAAATTGTTAAGAATGCACGAAACGTGCGGTTCGCTTGCGACCTTCGACCAGCTCATACCATTTTGCATTTAAAACATAACTAATCGGTCATTCGTAACGGCATCAT
>MFXU01000058.1 GCA_001788965.1 Candidatus Peribacteria bacterium RIFCSPHIGHO2_02_FULL_51_15
GCCATCGCCACTTCTCCCGATATCCCGCCGATAGACAAGGAAATAAAAGAAGACTGGAATCTGATGTGGCGTTCGGTGCAGGTCGGCCACGCGGCCGCAAATTGCGTCTACGTCGCAGCCGTCAACCGGGTGGGAACCGAAGGCAATATGAAATTTTGGGGCGGATCGTTCATCGCCGGCCCGGGAGCAAACTTGTTGGTTCTGGGCGACGACAAAGAACGCATCCTCTATGCAACCTGCGATCTCAAATACGTGAAAAAGATGCAGGAAAGCTGGAGATTTCTGAAGGAGAGAAGACCGGAAATGTATGGAGAACTCACGAAAAAGAAAAATTGACAATTGACAGTTGAGAATTGAGAATTCAGCAAGGTAATCGAGGAAATAAATTAATTTTCAATTATCAATTCTCAATTTTTATCGTGACATCGGAAATTCCATCCAAGCTCGGCTTTAGGTTCCCTGCGGAATGGGAGCCCCACGCCGCCACCTGGCTGGCCTGGCCGTATAATTTGAATACCTGGGAAGGTCATCTCGACGGAGCCGAAGCGGCTTTCGTCGAAATGATCAAATCTTTGACGCCGAATGAAAAGGTGAATCTGCTGGTGCCCGATGAAAATGTAAAAAACCGCGCGGAAGAAAAACTTAAATCGGAGAAATTTGACCGAAAAAATCTGGAAATGCATCTGATCGAAAGCGGCGACGTCTGGTTCCGCGACTACGGCCCGATCTTCATAATCAAACCCGATGAGGTGGCTTACACAAAATGGAAATACAACGCCTACGGGCATAAATATCATGATTTGCTGATCAGCAATGAAGTACCGGACGAGATGCCTCTGAAAAAATACCGCAGATTCGAGAGTGACATCGTCCTCGAGGGCGGCTCGATAGATGTAAACGGAAAAGGCACGCTAATCACCACCGAAAGCTGTCTCCTAAGTCCCGACCGGAACCCGCACATGACGAAGGAACAAATCGAAACTGCCTTGAATAAATTTCTCGGTGTAACAAATGTATTGTGGCTTTCCTCGGGCATTGAGGGCGACGACACCACGGGTCACGTAGACGATCTGACCAGATTCGTGGGGCCCGCAATCGTGGTGACCGTGGAGGAAAGTAATCAGAAAGATCCCAATTATGAGCCGCTGATGGAAAATGCCCGGCGGCTGGAGCGCATGGAAAACGAAAAAGGCGAAATGCTTACCGTCATCCCGCTCCACATGCCGGAACCGTTTATCGTCGAAGGCCGGAGAATGGCGGCCACATATGCCAATTTCTACATAGCCAACGGCATCGTCCTGGTACCGATCTATATGCAAAAATCCGATTCGGAAGCGCTTTCTATCCTCCAGGAATGTTTCCCTGATCGGAAAATAATCGGCATCGATTGCCGCGAATTGATCTGGGGCTACGGATCGATCCACTGCGCGACGATGCAGGAACCGGAACCATGATTTACATGATTAAAAGGATAATCATACCACTTCGCGTTTAAAACGTTCTTAATCAGACGCGCTGGCGGTATGGAGTTCTTGGCTTGAGTAAACGCTACGCGGTACGAGATGATGCCGTTACGAATGACCGATTAGTTATGTTTTAAATGCAAAATGGTATCATGATGAGGAATAAGAGGATTGGAAGACTTTCAGCCCAGGCGTTCTCGCCTGGGCTTGAAACAACGAAATATATTTCTTATGCAGCCTGCCTATATTTTGCTGCAATTCTGGCAACTTCATTTGCCAGTTCTGTATCAGTGATCTGCAGCATCTTAGCCCTTAGCTTCATCCTCTCCATCGTACTCGCTACCAAACTGCCATTCGATTTAGCCCCGGCCATCCTTCGGGATTTTTCATCGCAAAGTACAGCTAAGACTTCATGTTCGGTTAGTTTCGGCGCAATTGTTTTCATGTTGAAGCAGGGTTGGAATTTACATATAGATCATACCTTTAATACATATTTGTCAAGAGTGCCTTTTTTCATAAATCAAAAAAGTGAAACCGAACTTATTTTTTTCATCCATCCCATGCTCTTCCCGGGATATCTCTATCCATTCCTTTTCGCTTATTCCAGGGAAAAAAATATCGCCGGCGAATTCCGAATGCACCCTTGTAATGTAAATCCTCTCTGCCTCGGATAGCGCCTGTGAATAAATCTGGCCGCCGCCGATCACGAAAACTTCCGCGGATTTGTCCGCTTCGGCCTTTTTGAATGCCTCATCAAGCGATCCCACCGTCTCCGCTCCGGGTATGGATTGCGCTTTTCGGCTGACCACGATATTTCTCCTGCCCGGAAGCGGATGTCCGATGGATTCAAAAGTCTTCCGGCCCATTATCATCGTATGTCCCAGCGTCAACTTCCGAAAATGTTTCATATCCTCCGGCAAATACCAAAGCAGCTTGTTTCCGCCGCCGATCACGTTATTTTCATCCGCCGCAACTATCAGAGAAATAACCATGCCTCCAGATTATCACGTTAATTATGAACCTCAGATAAATTGTTAAATGGCTAAATTGTTACGCAAGCGTAATGCACGCTGTTGCATGCAAACAATTTAACAATTTAGCAATATAACAATTTTGTCGGATCACATAAAAACAAGAATTAATTCCGGTGTTTCTTAAACAGCTATCGTCGCCTTTATCCCCGGATGCGGGTCATATCCATCGATTGCAATATCTTCGTAAATATAATCAAAAATTGAAGAACGTTTATTCAGCTTCAGAACCGGCAGCGCCTTCGGCTCGCGTGTCAGCTGGAGTTTCGCCTGTTCCAGATGATTGAGGTACAGATGCGCGTCGCCGAGCGTATGGACGAAATCACCGACTTTTAGATCGCAAACCTGCGCGACCATATGAGTGAGCAGGGCGTAGGAAGCGATATTGAATGGAACTCCCAAAAAGATATCCGCGCTCCGCTGGTAAAGCTGGCAGCTGAGCTTCCCGTTCACCACGTAAAACTGGAAAAAACAATGACACGGGGCCAGGGCCATCTTTGGTATATCCCCGACATTCCAGGCTGATATGATCAGACGGCGGGAATTCGGATTTTTTTTGATCTGGTCGATCACCGAGCTTATCTGATCAAATTCTCCCGTAGCCCCTCTCCATTTCCGCCACTGATGTCCGTACACCGGACCCAAGTTCCCTTCCGCGTCCGCCCACTCGTCCCAGATGCTTACCCCGTTGTCTTTCAAATATTTGATGTTCGTCTCCCCTTTCAAAAACCACAGAAGCTCATAAAAAATCGAGCGGGTATGGAGTTTCTTGGTGGTGACCAATGGAAAACCCGCACTTAAATCAAATCGCATTTGATAGCCGAAAACCGAGAGAGTGCCGATGCCGGTACGGTCGTCTTTTTTCGCGCCGTTTCCCAAAACGTGTTTCATCAAATCGACATATTGCCTCATGGCTCCAGCGTACCATCTTCTGAGCGCCGTTTAAATAAGTTTTCATGCTCCGCTGAGTTACGGCTAAATCACCTGGATCAAATCATCGAAATCGTCAATCATTTTTTTGGCGGCGGTCAGCGCTTTTTTTCTTTCTTATTTGCACCTTTCCGGCCGCAAACGGTCATTTTTGAAGGCGAGATATGCCGGCGCGTAACCGTTATTCGCGTTCCAGACCGTAAACCCGCAAAAACCGGCGTCATAAACCGCTCTTATTTCATCCGATACGTCTTTGGACTTTACCCCATAACCCTGGATCCACGGCCGGATTTTTTTGGATTGCTCCGGTCCCAGAAGTTCCCTGTACCCCGTTAGAGTCCGGTAAACCAGGAAATAATTCCTAGGACCGGGATCTTCCCCCGGCCGGTAATAAGCGTTTGGCGCAAAAGTCGATGGGTAAGCCATGGGGGAAATTACATCCACCAGAGGGGCAAAACGAACCACGTCCTGCCCCAGGGTTTGCAGGTTGTTTTCATAATTCCAGCCCAGTATCGCGTACGTGGAAATCCCGAGTTTCGTAGCCGGGCCGCAGCGGTCGACGGTATCGCGCGCGGATTTCAGGAATTTTTCGACTCTGTCGGCTTTCTCTTCTCCGGAATACACAGAAAGCGCGCGCCATTCCGCCGTTGAAAACCGTATGTAATCGAGATTGATTTCATCGATTCCCGCTTTAGCCAGTTCGCAAATCACCTGCATGTTGTATTCGATTGCCGTGTCATCCGCGGGGTCGATCCAATCGCGGCTCAATACCCGGCCTGTTTTCGGGTCTTTTATCCGCGTCTCCGGTTTTTTCGCAGTCAACCCGTAATCCTTTATGGCGACGAAGCGTCCGATGGTGTAGATGCCGTTTTCTTCGGCGATTTTCAGTATTTCCGGCAGATCATACGCCGGCCGTATCAAATCCGATTCCTTCGCCAGCGGAGCAGCCGAGTGGAACAAAACCACGCCTCCTTTTACATCGAAAACCAGTGAATCACCGTTGCTTTCAGCAAGTTCAGCTACCGTATCTTTTAGAAATTTTTCTCGCGCCACACTGGCTGCCGTCAGATAAACGCCTTTCCTGTTGTCGGCCCGTTTTGTCTCCGGTTTTTTTAGCGCAGATTGAACCGTCCGGGTCGAAGACGTCCGGCTTGCGCTGCCGGATCCGGAAAACTTTTTGACAGCTTTTTTCTCGATCTGCTTTGGCGGCTGTTTCCTGGGCGCGGCTTTTGGAGCACTCGGAATCAATGCAGCTTTTTGGTCCGCCGATATGTTCACAAAAGTCATTGAGGAAAAAACGACTACGGCCGTGATGCCGGCGGAGAATGTGCCAAGGCCGATTTTTTGTTTTATCCATTGATAAAAGCTCAACCTGAAGAAACCTGATGAATCGCAGGCAGGTTGAAAAAAAAATTCCGGGGGAAGCATGTCCTCCACGGCCTGATGCGTCTTCGAACACAATAATAATATCGCTTCCTCTTCTGTTTTTGTATTAATCATCTTAATATATATTAACACATTTATGATTTTTTTTCAATATTTGATCGGGAATGAAATCACGAATTGGCAGATTTTTTTCCAAAGATGTAAGAATTATCGCATCACCGCGGCCGGGGACGGCCGCTGCTGATGTGAAAGAAGATTTTGTTAATTAGAAACAAAACACTTTAGCAGCGGCTTTCCAAGCCGCGGTGACTCGAGGAAAGAAAAACTGATCAGCCAATTCGTGAGTAATTACTTGATCGGATTGAGGGACTTATTCCAAAAGCTTCTTCAACTCTTCTTCCCCGGGATGTATCACGCTCTTTTCACGTTCGCCCGATGTCCCCACCAAAACAAAAGTGTCCGGAGTTATCACCTGATAATCGAAACGGGAACCAGTACTCGTCGCGAAATCCAGCCGAAAAGTGGATATCTTCGCGGACCCGGAGGAATATAACTTACGAAGCAGAGTATCACTTTGCGCCGAAAACGGATCCTTCGCTTGGGCAAAAAACAACAACGATTTTTTCCCTTTTCCGATGAATTTCGGATTGAAAAGAGTATAAACCGGACGCTCGGGCGGGATGACTGCGGCGGAGGATTTCACGGAAGAGGTTTTGGGAGCGGTCAATGAGGCGACCGATACCTTTTTTCCGCCGCAGCCATAAAGAAATATCAGGCCAAGAACAAAAACGATCCGCAGTTGTCTCATGGGCAAATGTTACCAGACTTTATCGTTTACATCCTGGAAACAAAACCCTGGAAGAGGGGCAAACGAACTTGAAAACACAGCCGGCGCAGCGGGGCGTCCTGGCAATGCAGGTCTTCCTTCCGTGGGCAATCAACAGATTTGAAATATCGCCCCAATTTTTCTTCGGTGTTTTTTCCATCAAATAGATTTCTATTTTTTTCGGATCATCATGCCAAGCCAACCCCAGCCGCATGGAAACCCGTCTGACATGGGTATCGACAGCGATTCCTTCCATGACTTTGTAAGCCGTGGACAGCACCACCGATGCGGTTTTGCGTCCCACGCCCCGAAGCATCAGCATTTCTTTCATCGTCTGAGGCACCTCGCCGCCGTACTTTTCCAATATGGTCCGGCAACTTTCGCAGATCGCCAGAGCTTTTGCGC
The DNA here is from genome assembly GCA_001788965.1 of Candidatus Peribacteria bacterium RIFCSPHIGHO2_02_FULL_51_15. Lineage (GTDB taxonomy): Bacteria > Patescibacteriota > Gracilibacteria > Peribacterales > Peribacteraceae > 2-02-FULL-51-10. The sequence continues at coordinate 6,042 of MFXU01000058.1, forward strand.
GGTAAGCGCCGCAGGATCTGATGTCCCTCTGAAGCTCGGAAACCGGAACTTTCAGGTAATCTTCGGGTCGTTTGTACTTTTTAAACAAAAGGGGAGTCGTCATGTTCACCCGGGCATCCGTACATTGTGCTGAAAGAATAGTCGCGACCAAAAGTTCCAGCGGGTTCGACCAATCCAATGTCGTTTTTGCATCAGGATAAAGCCGCCTAAGCTCATTCAAAACGAACGCGACCTTCGGACACTCCATGATGCAATGATAACTCGAAAAAATGAAGAAGTTCGGGTTCTTAAATAGTTATCTCAATTGTCAATTGTCAATTGTCAATTTTCACGTAGCCTTCCGCGAGTCCGATGACACCCCTCCCCCCGTTCACCGTCTTCGATATCGAGACAACCGGGCTCGACAGCCGGAAAGGACACCGCATCATCGAGATCGCCGGCGTGAGGCTGGAAAACGGCATCATCGACCCGGTGAAAACATTTGAATCCTTCGTGAATCCCGAACGGGAAATCCCATGGGAAGCCAGGCAAATTCACAAGATCTCCGATGAAACGGTATGCGGTGCGCCGGGGATAGAAGAAGTGTTGCCAAAGTTTCTGGCGTTTGCGGAAGGGACGATACTGGCCGCACACAACGCCGCTTTCGATATGGGTTTCCTGCATGCGGAAAAAGAGCTCTGCTGGGGTTACCTGGATTTACCGGATTGTCTTTGCACCATGAGGCTGAGCCAGGCTGTTTTCCCGCGGGAATTCGGCCACAGCCTGGAAGCCATCGCCCGGCGTCTGAAGCTGCCCCTGCCGACGGTCCGGCATCGCGCACTGTCCGATGTTCTGCTTACGGCGCAGGCCTTGCTAAAAATGGTCGAACTGAAGGAAGTCGGGTCGTTGGATGAGCTGATGAATCTGGCGGGGCTTAAGATACCAGCTTGAAAAAAAATACATTCCTAAAAATTTGGTACAATTCTTCCGTGGCCGTCCTTCCTATCCTTACCGGCGAAAAAAATCCGGTTCTGCGCGCAAAAACAAAGAAAATCCCGCGAATAACAAAAGGGATACTGAAACTGTTGAAAGATATGGAGGAAACCGCGCAGTCATCCAATGGCGCCGGGCTTGCGGCTACGCAAATCGGACGCTCCGAAAGAATTTGCATCGCCAGAATCGGACAAAAACTCACCGCTCTTATAAATCCTGAAATACCCTGGATCTCCACGACTCTGGAATCGGCCGAGGAAGGCTGCTTAAGCCTGCCAGATATATGGCTTTATATCCCCCGCCCCAGCGAAGTAATCCTCCGCTATATGAGCCTGGAAGGAAAAAAAATCGAACTCAAGCTTTCCGGCTGGGACGCGCGGGTGGTGCAGCATGAGGTGGATCATCTGGATGGGGTGTTGATCGTGGATTACCGGGCGGTAAGTCCAAAAAAAGGGCAGTCGAGAGAAAAGGTTCGTCGGAAAATTTAGAAGATGAAAGATATGAGACGTAAGGGAAGCTCTGATTAACTGCTTTTTATTGTTACCCTGACATAAGAAAATAACTGATACCATTTTGCATTTAAAACATAACCAATCGGTCATTCGTAACGGCATCATCTCGTACCGCGTAGCGTTTACTCAAGCCAAGAACTCCATACCGCCAGCGCGTCTGATTAAGAA
>MFXU01000059.1 GCA_001788965.1 Candidatus Peribacteria bacterium RIFCSPHIGHO2_02_FULL_51_15
ACGCTACGCGGTACGAGATGATGCCGTTACGAATGACCGATTAGTTATGTTTTAAATGCAAAATGGTATCAAATATCGATAGTCCGGGATTCGGTTCTTTAATCACACGGTTATTGCTAGAAGGGCGCGTGGGTAACGAACCCGCGCTGTGCAAGGCTTATTTGTATCATTTTGCCCAAAAACCGGGACACGATGTCCCGGTTGCGTGAAAGTTACTTTTCCGCTGTCATCAGCCGTTTCTCGGATTTTTTCACCGGCTGTTCATGCAGCAGCATCAGCTCGTCCTTGTCTTTCCCGACGACATGGATCGTGTCGCCCTTCTTGAACATGCCTTTGAGGATGCTTTCGGCGATCTGGTCCTCCAGCCGTTCCTGGATGGTCCGGCGCACGGGCCGGGCGCCGTATTCGGGATCGAAGCCGAGGCGAGCCAGAATGCCGACGCCTTTCGTATCCACGGTCAATCCCAGACCCTGCTCCTTCAGCCTTTCCAGCAATTTGCCGATGTGGATCAAAACGATCTTGCGGATCGAATCCTGAGACAAGGCGTTGAAAATGATAGTATGGTCGATGCGGTTTAAGAACTCAGGGCGGAAATTGTCCTTCAGTTCGCGGAGCACTTCCTGGCATTTCTCCTCGTAAATCTGCTCTTCCCGACGGGCATCGTCGCCCAGCTTGAATCCGATCTTGCCGGCTTCCTTGGTCAGTTTTTCCGCGCCGATATTGCTGGTCATCACTATGATGGTATTGCGGAAATCAACCGACTTCCCCTGTCCGTCCGTCAGCTGTCCGTCCTCCATTATCTGCAGAAGGATATTGAAAAATTCCGGATGGGCTTTTTCGATTTCGTCGAAGAGGACCACCGAATATGGTTTTCGCCGGACGGCTTCGGTGAGCTGTCCGCCTTCCTCGTACCCGATGTAGCCGGCGGTCGTGCCGGTAAGCCGGGAAACGTTGTGGCGTTCCATGAATTCGGACATGTCTATTTTTATGAGCGCGTTCTCGCGTTGGTAGACCTCGGTGGCCAGTGCTTTGACCAATTCGGTTTTGCCCACCCCCGTCGGTCCCATGAACAGGAACGAACCGATCGGCCGCTTAGAGTCAGCGATACCGACGCGGCTGCGGCGTATCGCGCGTACCACTTTCGAGATCGCCTCATCTTGGCCGACAATGTGCTTGCGGAGCATCACTTCCAGCGAATTGAGCCGTTTGCTTTCGGTTTTCATCAGCCGGGAAACCGGGATGCCGGTCATGCGGGCCACGACCGACTGGATGTCTTCCTCGGAAATTTCGACCGGAGTCCGGAGGTCGCCGTCAGCTTCGGAAGTCAATTTCTGTTTTTCCTCGATCAGCTCTTCCTCCTCCTTCCGGAGCCTGAGGGCGTGCTGGTATTTCTGTTCGCGGACAGCCAGCTGCTTCTTGGATTCGATGTCTTTGAGCGCCTGCTCGATTTCTTTGATCCGCGGAGAAATGTCGTCCCGATGCTGGACGCTCTTTCCGGCGGCGGCCTCGTCCAGTACGTCTATGGCTTTGTCCGGCAGGAACCGTTCGGTCATATAGCGTTTACTGAGCTTTACCGCGCTTTCGATGGCCTCGTCGCGGATATGCAGGCGGTGGAAGGTTTCGAAGGTTTTTTTGAGTCCTTTAAGTATATCTATGGCGTCCTCGACGCTCGGCTCCTCGACCATAATGGACTGGAATCTGCGTTCGAGAGCGCGGTCTTTCTCTATGGTTTTGCGGTACTCATCGGTCGTGGTCGCACCGATGACCTGCAATCCTCCGCGGCTCAGTGCCGGCTTGAGGATATTCGCGGCATCCAGCGAGCCTTCGGCCGATCCGGAACCAACGACGGTATGCAGCTCGTCGATGAAAAGGATGATTTCGCCTTTGCTATCCGAGGCCTCTTTTATTATGTCGTCGAAACGCTGCTCAAATTCGCCGCGGTATTTGGTGCCGGCGACGATCGAGCCCATATTCAGCTGGAGTACCCGCCTGCCGTGAAGAGTGGCCGGGACTTTGTCGTCGGCTATGCGCTGAGCAAGTCCTTCGGCGATGGCGGTCTTTCCGACGCCGGACTCGCCGATCAGGACCGGATTGTTTTTGGTTTTGCGGTTCAGAATATGTATGACCCGTTCGATCTCCCTGTCCCGGCCGATGATGGGGTCGAGCTTTTTGTCCTGAGCTTTTTTGGTGATGTCCTCGGTGAAATAATCCAGCACCGGAGTCTTGCTTTTGCCTTCGCCGCGTTTGCGTTTGAGATTCTCAGGCTCGCCCTGGGTACCCTGCACTCCCGCGAGAGCGCCCTGCAGCCCGTGGAAAAAGGATTCCAGCGAGGATTCCAGGCTCTTGTGCTGCTGACGGAACTGGTTGATCTGGCCGAACATTTCTTCGATGTGGACCTTCAAATCTTCGGGATTGATCTGCATGCTCTCCAGTACGCTGACGGCGGCATTCCGGCCGTTTGATATGAGCGCGTAGAAAAGGTGTTCCGTTCCGATATTCGCGTGACGGAATTTGTGGGCGATCAGCACGCTTTGTTCGATGACCGTATTCAGCGAAAGTGACAAACCGTGCTTCACGTTCTGGCTTTCGGATTCGATGCCTTTGTTGGCCTTCAGCAGTATGCGCACGTTTTCATGCGTCACGCCCGCGCCGGTCAGTATGGAGAAGCCGAGCGATTTCGGTATGCCGAGCAGACCGAGCAAGAGATGCTCGGTGCCGATGTACTGCGACTTCATGTTTTTCGCCTCTTGCTCGGCGAGCTGGAGCGCGAGTTTTGCATTGGGCGTAAAACGGTCAAAAGGGTGCATAAACTTTGGGAAGGGGTCGGCTTGATGGGTGCAAATAGCGGATGACGGATACTATATTAGCACTCTATGCTTTTGAGTGCCAAACCATTGGCGGATTGTTCATTCTAACACGCTTCGGGGAAAATTGATAAGAAACAAAATTGATATTTATTTGGGGAGGGCTTCTGGTTAAAGAATGTGACGACGGCTTTACATTGTCAATGAGAAAAGAGGGGAAAGTTTGAGGTAGACATCACTTACCTGATCTATCTATTTCCTCTTCCTCATCAAATAAAAGTCCTGAATGAATATCGTTATTATCGCCGTGACTGGTACGGCGAGGATGATGCCGAGGACCGGGTGTATCGTCCCCGGGAAGCTGACGCCGACGAGCATGCCGAACATTATCGCGATGGGAGAGAGTCCGACGGCGTGTTTCATGACGAGCGGCACCAGAATGTTGTTTTCGCAGAGCTGTATCACGTAATAAATCAAAGCCACGATCAGCCCCCAAACCATGCCGAACTGGGTCAGGGCGATCAGCACGGCGGGAATGGCGCCAAGCAGCGGACCGGCGTAGGGGATAAATTCGGTAAAGCCGGCGAATAGAGCCAGGGTGACCGAATAAGGCATGCCCAGTATTTCGAGTGCGATAAACGTGAGGATGGATATCGCCAGGCACATGATCAGCTGGCCCTGGAACCACTGTGCCATCTTGTGGTAAATGGCGTCGGATTTGGTGTCGTAATAACTTCTGAATCCGCGGGGGAGGAGAGCGCGGACGAAATCCCCGATTTTTTCACGTTCGAGCTCGATGAAAAACGCCAGAAAAAGAATCAGGATCAGATTGACCACGAAATTCACCACCGAGCCCGCGATCTGCACCGCGAAGCCGAGGGAGGACTGGGCGACGGACGAGAGATTCTGGCCGAACTGGAACAGCGCGGATGCGCGGTCCTTTATCCCGGCGTCCTGCAAAATCTGCTGCATCAACTCGGTCAGACGTTCGTTCATCGACGCCGAGAGAAACGACAGGTCGACATGGGGACTGCTCAGGAACAAGTCGGCCCTCTGGTTTATAAAGCGCGCCAAATCCTGCAGCTGGCTGGCGACGATCGGAATGAGCGAGGCGACCAGAAATATGAAAACCGAAAGAAAAATCAGATAAAGCAGAATGACGGCTATACCCCGCGGTATGCCGAACCGTTCCAGCCGGCGTACGTTCGGATCCATGACCACCGCGAGGAAGGAGGCCAGTACGAGGATCAGGAGTTTGTCGCGGATCAGAAACAGGACCCATACCAGCGTCAGGACTCCCACGATCGTCAGCGTTGTTTTGGCGGCGGTGGAGATTTTCACATCCAGGAAGATCGTATCTTCGGGTTTCCCTTTTGCGGGAAATTCCTGGGGCTTCGAGGATTTTCCGTCTTTCGCGCTTTGCATACGCTGCTTGGCCAGAGCCCAGAGCGAGTGGGCTTTGGCGCTCAATATCTGGATGGACTTGAATGATTCGGATGGTTTTTTTGCCATAGAACGGTTGGGTTAAAGGCGAATGAATTCGCCATTTTATTTTTGTTAACCGCCGATTTAAATCGGCGGTTAACGGTGCTTGTTATTCGGAATTTATTCCGAATCATTGGGTTACGGCTTGGATGATTGTATCAAGTATCAGGTAAGTAAGGAGCGATAGCGCGAGACCCAGAAGCGCCGCGCCGATGCCCTTCTTCGCTGCGTCCGAGCTGCCGCCGGGCACCGCCGGTCCGTACATATACCGGAAGCCGTTTATCATAAGCATGATCAAAGAAAGAGTGCCGGTGGCCGCGACTATTCTTTCGGTCTGGGTCAGCACCAATTCAGTCAGACACCTGAAACCGAGACCCGGCTGGCCAAAACCGCCAGTGGAAAAAATCGAAGGGCAGGATGCCGCGCCTTCAGTCAAACTTTTTGGGGTCGCTGCGTAGACTTGCGCCACGAGAAGTGCTTTCAGCGGATAAAACATCGTGTTTGATTATGCGCTTACAATAAAAATTGCTAAATTGCTAAATTGTTAAATTGTTTGCATGCAACAATCGATCATAGCTAAATTGTGTGGAGAAAATAATTTTGTCCAAAAGTTATTCTTAAATCCACCGGAGCGGGTATCTACCCGCGATTGACGATGATGGCTTAATCTTGCCGACCGCAGGTAGATACCTGCTCCGTATTATTTATTTCTTATCTCACTTGCCTGGATTAAAGTTTCTCCACACACTTTGGCATTGATCCACAACAATCGAGCGTTTCGCTTGCGAACAATTTAACAATTTAGCAATGTAAATGTTTATGCCCTTTTCTTGGCTCACCACTTCTCGGCCGATCGTCGCCCTCGCTCCCATGGCGGGTGTCACCGATGCGCCGTTTCGCAGGATGGTGAAGAAGCTTGCGCCGGAGGTGATAGTGTATTCCGAATTCGTGAGTACCAACGCGCTTGCGATGAGATCAAAAAAAACTTTGCGTATGCTGGCCTACGAACCCGGGATTGAGCGGCCGATCGTCGTCCAGGTTTTCGGCGCCGATCCGAAGAAATTCATCGAGGCCTGCAAAATAATCGCAGATCTGGGCGCCGATGCGATCGATATAAACATGGGCTGCCCCGCCGCGAAAATAGTCTCATCCTGTTACGGTTCGGCTCTGATGCAAAAACCGGAGCTCGCGGCCGAATTGGTTTCTGCCGCGGTAAAGGCGGTGAAGATCCCGATAAGCGTGAAAACGCGTCTCGGGTGGGACTCTTCGGATCAATTGATTCCTTTCTGCAAAAACCTGGTTGCCGCAGGAGCGCAAGCCTTGGCGGTGCATGGCAGGACATACAAACAAAAGTTTTCGGGCAGTGCGGATTTTGAACCGATTTATAAACTGAAAAAAGAAGTGGACGTGCCGATCATCGGAAACGGCGACATCAAATCTGCGGAAGATGCGGTTTCGAGACTCGGAAACTTGGACGGAGTGATGGTCGGAAGGGCGGCGGTGGGGAATCCTTGGCTCGTGAAGGAGATTTATGAGGGTTTGAATCGTTCAGAGAAAATTGACAATGAACAATTGACAATTGACAATTACGAAAATTCAAAAGAAAAAAAGAATTTTGATAAAAAAATTCCTTTTATTCTCGAACATCTCGAGATTGCGGTTGAGATGAAAGGGGAGCGGACGGGAATCAGAGAGATGCGGAAGCATCTGGCGGGTTATATTTCCGGTTTTCCCGGTGCGAAAGAAATGAGGGTGAGGCTGATGGAGATGGAGAAGGTGGTGGATGTAAGGAATATTCTGAAGAAATTGATAATTGAAAATTGATGATTGAAAATTACCCCCACCTCTAGCCCCTCCCCCGGGAACGTCGGCTCGCTGCGCTTGCCTCCGTTCAGCCGGGGGAGGGGAAACATTTTTAAAAATTTGTTTAACAAAATTCCCCTCCCCCCGATGTTCCGCCTCAGCGGAACCGGGGGGAGGGGACAGGGGTGGGGGAATTAAAGTTGCACCCTCACCCCCGGTCCCATCGTCGGATTTACGCTCAGCGACAGGATATACATTCCTTTTATCGCCGCCGGCTTGGCGTCGTTTATTGAGTGAACCAGGGCTTCCAGATTTTCTTTGAGCTTCGTTTCGCCGAAGCTCAGTTTGCCGAAGGGGCAGTGGATGATGCCCTGCTTGTCCATTTTGAATTCGATCCGGCCTTTCATCAGCTCGGCGATTACTTTGCCCGGCTTGTCTGAAACCGTTCCGGATTTCGGGCTCGGCATCAGGCCTTTGGGCCCCAGTGTCTTGGCCAGCTTGCCCAGATCCTTCATCAGCTGCGGCATGGCCACCGTGATATCGAAATCAATCATTCCGCCTTCGACCTGTTTGATCAGATCGATTCCGCCGACCTTGGTCGCGCCGGCTTTCTTCGCTTCGGCTTCGAAGTCCTCGGTCACGAAAGCCGCGATGCGGACTTTCTTGCCAGTGCCGTGCGGCAAAGTGACGGTGCCGCGGACCAGCTGGTCGGCCTGCGACATGTCCGCGCCGATGCGGAAATGCGCTTCGGCTGTCGCGTCGAAATTCACTGTCGATATTTCCGTCAACAATTTGGCGGCTTCGGCGAGCGGATAAGAGGGCTTCGTAACCAGTGTTTTCTTGGCGCGGTATTTCTTGCCTCCTTTTTGGATATCGGTCTTCTGGGACATGATTGATTTGGGGAACGTGGTAAAAGGGTTGCCGTATTCTGATTGGCTCCCACGAGCGGGGGGAGTTTGAAGGAATAATTGAGAATTGACAATTGATAATTGACAATTAATTCTCAATTTTCAATTCTCAATTCTAAATTTTCAATTACTTTTTTCTGCTATCCTTCTTCCCAAGCATGCGAACGCTTCGGAAAACTTTCGGAAAATTGAATAAAAGATGCATTTCGATTTCCGTTTTGATTTTTTTTGCCTTTTCTTTTTCGCAACCCTTTTTGTCGCAGTGGAAAGCTCTGGCCGAGAATCCGCCCGAGCCGAAGACCGCCGATTACAAGATCCCGGCGGACGTGATTGATTCCGGCGGAGGAGAGAAAGCAAAGTCCAACAATTACGTTTTAGACGACTCCATCGGCGAGCCGAATATCGGCTGGAGCAATACCGCTGACTATACAATGAACGCGGGCTACCGCCAGGCGGCGGAATCGGGTCCGTACCTCAGCCTGACCTGTTCCAGCAGTGTGACAATTCCAAGCGTCGTCGGCACCGGGCAGGGGACGGGGGAGGGGACATGCACGGTACAGACCGACTCGATTGCCGGCTACAATCTCCAATGGTCGGCGCAGTCCGCGGGCTGGCTAAGTGGCTGGAATTACCGGAAAGAGATGACGATAAGCAAGACAAACGTGGACAGCGCGCTGACTGATTTTCCGTTGCTCGTGAAAATAACAAACGACACCGCTATCGGTCCGGCGTCGCAATCGAACGGTTACGACATTCGCTTCACGTCCTCGACGGGCGCTCTCCTCAAATACGAGCGTGAAAAGTACGAGTACGGCTCCGGCTCCGGCTCGGGAGTTTTCTGGGTGAAAGTCCCGGTCGTTAATAGCGCCTCGGATACGACGATTTATGTGTATTACGGGAACCCGAGCGCGAGCGATGGCCAAAATGTACATCAGGTTTGGGATTCAAATTTCAAGGGGGTGTGGCATATGAGCGGAGCGACACTGCATACGACGGATTCTACGAGTAATGGAAACAATGGCACAAACAATGGAGTGACGGCGACTGCCGGACAAATGGATGGGGGAGCCAGTTTTGGTGGAGTAAATGATGTGAATGTCGGAAATAAAGCCAGCTTAAATCTATCAGGACAAATGACACTCAGTGCATGGGTTAAAACCACGGTAGTTAATAGTACGTATGATGTCATTCTAAGTAAAAATTCCCCAAGCGACACATTCCAATTAGGCATAAATGCGACGGGGAACAAAATGTATTTCCAAACATGGAATACCGATGGAGCGACTAAGGATGTATTTAGTGACAACGTTCCGTCGACTTCGACGTGGTATTACCTGTCAGGAGTTATGGATGCGTCAAACAATCTTAAATTATATGTAAACGGTTCTCAGCAGATCGATACAGACACATTGGCGGGGACGCTGAGAACAAATGAAGCAAACGTAATGTTTGGGCAAGTGAGTGGTAACTATTATTTAAATGGCTCCCTCGACGAAGTTCGCGTTTCCGATACCGCACGTTCCGCCGCGTGGATCAAATTTGAATACTACAACATGAACTCTGCTAACAATGAGGCGACGTGGAGTGGGCAGCAGGCAGAGGGAAGTGACAGCGCGAATATGGTTTCGGAGTATGGAGACACCATCGCGCCGTATACGCCAGCGGTTGCCGAGACGGCGGAGACGTGGTCGGTAGCTGCGACGGACAGTGAGTGGGGCGGGAGGCTTTCGTCGGACAGTACCGATACCGCGAGCAGGTGGGGGACGGACGACTCGAGCGAGAAGTGGCTCAATATCCCGACGACGAATTACACGATAGTCACCCGTAGCAGCCGGACGGAAGGCAACGGATCGACGGAGCTCCTCCAGTATCGGGCGGAAGTCGGGGCGAGCAAGCACCAGCCGACCGGAAAATATTCCGCGACGGTGACGGTGACGGCGGTGGCGCTGTAACTTCTATTATGACGTGGCACGGCCGTCCCGGCCGTGGGGGCATGGGCGTCGCGCCCATGCGAAACATATTCACAATGAAATTGAGCAGAAGAATCAGATGATCGAGCTTTTGCACGGGCTCAAAGCCCGTGCCCCCATGGGCAAGATGCCCATGCCACATCACAAAGCAGGCAAGTTTTTTTTCTGCAACTCCAAACCCCAGTACTACTTTTTCTTACTTTTCCTCGCCGCCTTCATGTTCCGGCTAAAGACATGGACTGAAGCCGAAAGCGCGAGCAGGATGCCGATGAGCAGCATGGTGGCCGGCATCTCCCAGCCGCTAAAGTTTTGGCGGAGAATGAAGGTCAGCACCAGTGAAAGCCCGGCGACTACGGCGATCACCACGCCGAGGACTTCCAATGTGTGGCTGAATACCAGCCGCGGAACCGTCTCGGAGGCTTCGTCGACGGTGTCAAAAAGCACGCGGCTCGCATGGACCACCAGCCCCAAGCCCACCACCAGCACCAGCAATATGGCGGAAAGTGTTTGAAGGCTCGGCAAAGTCATGGTCACCAGGCCGTAGATTATTTGAACGACGCTTAGTCCGATGAGCAGCATGCCGATAGATTGGATCAGATAACAAGTGACGGCCTTGGTCACTTTTTCCGCCCTGGCTCCCGGCACCATCAGCGCGGGGATCAGAATCAGAACGAAAGTGAGAGCGATGAAAGCCGCCAGATACAGGATGGTCGAGGACTGGAGCAGTCCGACGGAAAGAACTGGAATCATTTAGTTGGAAGGGAAAGGCGGATGATATCTTAACTCTATAAATAAAATCGCGTATGCAAGAGGGCTTGCCCGTGAGAGGTTTAGATGATGGTTTGGTTCAAGGAAGATTTAGGGAAGCTCTGAAAAAATTGTTAAATTGCTAAATTGTTAAATTGTTAAACATGCAAAGAACGTGGCTTTCGCTTGCTTGCCGGTCGTAGCTCTTCATCAAGAATGGCTTTAACCGCGATTGAGCGAAGGCTGGCGAACAATTTAGCAATTTAACAATTTAGCAATTTGTATGAGACTCAAATATTTCGGTTCCAAGCATGATTTTTATTCAACGAGGACCCCCATATTTTTCGCCGTACCCGCGATGGTTTTTTTTGCCGCTTCCAGATCCGTCGTATTCAGATCCGACATTTTGATCTTCGCGATCTCTTCGATGTCTTTCCATTTGAGCGAGCCGATCTTTTCCTTGTTCGGCGTGCCTGAGCCTTTTTCCTTGCCGATTTTTTGGAGTATCAGGTAGGAAGCTGGCGGCTGTTTCAGTATGAAGGTGAATGACCGGTCCTCGTAGATCGTGATTTCCGCCGGAATGACCTGCCCCATCTTCGATTTGGTTTTATCGTTGAACTTGGCGCAAAAATCCTGGATGTTTATGCCGGCCTGTCCCAGCACCGGCCCGAGCGGGGGAGCCGGATTGGCCTGCCCGCCTTTGGCCTGGACTTTGATGACTTTGATGATTTTCTTAGCCATAGCGGGCGTACTTTAGGGATACGGCAGCGGAATGTCAATTTTGCGTTTTGAGTTTTACATCCTTCTCATTACCGCAGCCGGGACACCCAAGTCCCGGTCGTGCGTCGAAAAAAACAAAACCTGATTCATTGATCGTGTTTTGCTTAGGATTGCCCGATCACCGGGACTTGGGTGTCCCGGTTGCGGTAGCTGTTATTTGCTTAATTCTCCGATCACTTTATTTATCGCATCCTCCTGTCCCTGCACGATATGGAACTCATAAAGCCGTGTGCGGACGCGGACAAAAACGACTCTCTCCGGGCTTATGCCGGGGTCCATGAAGGAAAGGTAATCCACCGGCGGGCCGGTTTCCTGCGTGCGTGTCTCATCGACCAGGTCTTTTACCTGGGGTGAAAATTGTTCCTGCAGAGCCTGTTTCAAAGCGGAGAAAAGCGTCTTGACCTCACCGGCCTCAGCCCAGGAAAAGAACGCCGCCCGATCGTTGTTTTTGAGTAGAACGGTTTCCGTCACATTCGTTTCAGCTCCGGCAGAAAGCTTCAAAAGACTTGTTTCACTTGTTTTGACCGGGATCAGCTGACTTGCGGCCAGTATCTGCGCGACATCCGGTCCGGTGTATAATTTCTGCGAGACGCCTTTTTTCACGGCGCTCACCTCGGAGCTGGTGGAATTAGGCGAAGCAACGGTGTCTGTGCTTCCGGACGCGGTTGAATCCGGCGAGGATGAAGAGTTTTGAGCTTGCGGAAGGTTCGGATTGCTTCGTTCCTTGAACCAGTATTCTCCGGCCGCCAAGGAAATGATAACCAGGAAAACAACCGTACCGATGCTTGCTGTTTTCAAGCGCACGGGGGAAGTCTATCACAGGCAATTGATTTTTGTTTCCCCGTTAAATGCCCCTTGACATCATATTTATTTGTTGTAATATGTCTCCCTTTTTATTCACTTTCTCCCTATTTACATGAAAGCGTTCAAGCATCTGCGTGCTTTCGAATTTGCGGCAGTTACCTCCGTAGTGGCCGCGGCTGTATTCGGTTTGCCGCTTCTGGCTGCCGACGAAGCGCCGAATCTTTCCGGCTTCGATGACAAGTATTACGCCGAACATATCATCCTCAAGTTCCAAAAGATCGGCGCTGAGAGCAGTATTTATGACAACAAAACGGTGAATTCCAGCGCGTTTGATCTCGTCCAATACATGTCCGATACCTGCTATCGTCCGACTCAAAACGACATCCCGTCCTGCAAGGACAAATTCGGGTCTTACTTCAATCTAAAGGCAACCATGGACAGCGGGGATCTGGCTTCGATACTCACGCTCCGGCCTTATTTCTTCGGAGTCGACAAGCTTTTCCCGGCATCACCCGCGTCCGTAGCAGAGCCGGAATTGACTCCGACCGAACAGCTGTACAAGGATGTGGATGACCGTTCTCACGAGATCTGGAGTGTCTGCCAGGAAATGTTTTCCGATCGCTTCGATCAGAGCCGCTGCTTCCAGCGCAATATCAGCCTGGTCACCGTCAGGAGAGTGAGGGTGCAGGGGAATGTGTATACGGACTAGTTAATCAGGGCAAAATTTTTTTGTAGAGACGCCCCGACGGGGCGTCTCTACATTCTTGGATCGCTTGATTTCTTTTTGCTCTATACTTCAGCCATGGTTCTGAAGCGTGAAAAGCGGAGGGATCCTGCAGCGGACAGTTTGCCTGTTGAGTCCGACTCGGATGCTTTTGATGAAACTCTCCGTCCTCAGAACCTGGATGAATACGTCGGTCAGACCGCCATCAAATCCCATCTCTCCGTTTACCTGCAGGCGGCGAAGAAACGGACAGAACCGCTGGGACACACCATCCTTCACGGTCCGCCGGGGCTCGGGAAAACCACTCTGGCGTACATTTTGGCGAAGGAAATGAACGCCCAGATGAGAGTCACGAGCGGGCCGGCCATCGAGAAACCCGGCGACCTGGCATCGCTTCTCACCAATCTGCAGAAGGGCGACATGCTTTTCATCGACGAGATCCACCGCATGCGTCCGGCCATCGAAGAGGTGCTCTACAGCGCGATGGAGGATTACGCGCTGGACCTGGTGATCGGCAAGGGCCCGTCGGCCAGGTCGATGCGCATCGACCTGCAGCCCTTCACCCTGATCGGCGCGACCACGAAAGCGGGTGCCGTGAGCATGCCGCTTCGAGACCGGTTCATACACAATTTCAGGCTGCAGTTTTATACCACTGAAGAAATTAAAAAGATTATACTCAGAACCTCCAGGATTTTTGGGATTCCGATTGTTGCCGAGGCGGCCGAATTTTTGGCGCAGGCCAGCCGGGCTACTCCGCGGATAAGCAACCGGCTCATGCGGGCAGTGCGTGATTTCGCGCAGGTAAACGAGGAGCCGGCCATTTCCGTTTCCCGCGTGAAGGCTACGCTCCTGACTCTGGGCATCGATGAAAGGGGGCTCGACAATACCGACCGACTGATACTGCTCTCGATAATCGAAAAATTCGGCGGTGGACCGGTGGGGCTCGGGGCGCTGGCCGCGGTCTTATCCGATGAGCAGGAAACCCTCGAGGACGTTTATGAGCCGTATCTTCTGCAATGCGGTTATCTGCAGCGGACACCGAAGGGACGGGTCGTCACGAAGATGGCTTATGAACTTTTGGGGATGAGCTTGCCGGAAAAAGGACCGACACTTTTTTAAATGTAAAATTTAGAATGTAGAATGTAGAATGAAAAATACTTGACTGACATTCGTCATTCTAAATTCTACATTCTACATTCTAAATTTCTTCGATGTCTCTTCACGCTTTAGGCATCATCGTCGGCGGGCTGATCCCTGCCGTTTGTTTCACCGGAAGCAGCCTGCTTAACCGGCTCGTGGTCCAGACCGGCATATCGGTCGGCATGATTTTGTTTTTCACGGGAATTGGTATCGTGATCATCAGTCTGCCTTTTCTTCTCATGGGCCCGGCTGCCGCTTTTTCGGCCAGAGGCGCCTGGCTATCGATGTTGATCGGCATGAGCTGGGGGCTCGGGGTGGCCGGAGTCACTTATGCGATATTGAAATACAAAGCCGCGCTTTCGGTGATAGTTCCGATTTATAATTTCAATACCTTGTTGGTGGTTTTGTTGTCGCTGGTTTTGTTTGCCGAGTGGCAAGACGTGCATGTGCCGAGATTGATCATTGGAGCCTTGCTTATGGTAATAGGAGGAACACTGGTTGCTATGGCGTAAAAAATTGACAATTGACAATTAACAATTAACAATTAAAAAAACAGCAGCGGCCGTCCCCGGCCGCGGCGGTCGGAGTCATTTGAGTAAATTAAAAATTAATATGTTTTAAAGTGACGGTGGGGGCGGCATGTTGGTGGAATTCTCAATTCTAAATTCTCAATTGTTTTCGAATTCCCTCCTCAAACTTCTCTCTCGAAAACTTCTCCGCCTGTTTTCTGCACTCTACTTCTGAATAAATATTTTGTTCAAACTTTATGATTGTCTGGATTAGAGATTCAGAGTTTGAATCATTGAAAAATTTACAGGTGATTCCTTCGTCTAAAGTCTCGAGTGCACCGCCTGACTTGAATGCGATCACCGGCGTGCCGCAGGCCAGTGATTCCAAGGGAACCAGGCCGAAGTCTTCATCGCCGGGGAAAATCGTCGCTTTGGCATTTTTATAAAGAGGTTTCAGTTCCTTTTCAGGCACGAAGCCGAGGAATTTTACGGTCGGGCCGGCAATTCTTTTCAGCCGGGAATAATCGGGTCCTTCGCCTGCTATTTTCAAATCGATATTCAGTGAATTTGCGGCCGAGATGGCCAGATCGATTTTTTTGTAACGTGCGAGTGTGGAAACGACTAGATAGTCGTTCCGGGTTTTTGGGTTTTGGCTTGTGGTTTTTGTTTCTGCAAGCCAAAAATCATCGATTGGCGGATACAACACATCGCTTTCTCTCCGCCAATAAAGTTCGATTCTCCTTCGAACGGTTTTCGAAGCGGCCAGCAGTTTGTCGGCGCGGTATGCGGCTTCGGTGTCCCAGATCCTAAGCTTATGAAAAAGTCTTTCCAAATAAAATCTCTTCAGCGGACCGAAAAAGCCCCGCGAAGAATCGTTTTGGACATCGTGCGTGCGATCCCACAGATAGCGGGCGGGGGAGTTCACGTAGCCGATATGTTTCGGTTTTCCATTGGTGATTATCCCGTGCGCGAAAGCCGATGAACTGGATATGACGAGATCGAATCCTGAGAAATCCCAGGCTTCTACGGCCTGTGGAAATTTGGCGAGGTAGAGATGGTGATTAAAACGGAATTGAGAATTGACCCCCCTTCGTCCGCTGCGGCGGACTTCGGAGGGGCAGGCAATTGATAATTGAGAATTCTGAAGATTACTTGTGCGGATGCGGTTTTTCGGGAACCAACCACCCAATTTTTCTTCGTCATAAAGCAGCGTGTAAATCGGAGCATCGGGAAACATGTCGGCTATCACTTTGAAAACTCTCTCGGCCCCGCCGCGCATGGTCAGAAGTTCATGAACAAGTGCGATCTTCATAAATAAAACTCTAAATAACTCCCGCAGCCGGGACATAGTGTCCCGGTTTTTGAGCGTGGTGTACCGGGGCACGATGCCCCGGCTGCGGAAATAAATGATTGTGAAGCCACTGCTTACAGCATACTAGAGTTCTTGCTGAGAAGACTCGTATTCATCAAAATCATCTCCAGCAATGCCGGAAATTCAGTGAAGCCCGCGGATTTGCTCAGATGTCCGCCTTCCGGAACAATAACCAGCCTGCATCCCAGGTTTTTGGCCAGCTCCTGCGATTGTTCCAGCGGAATGAACGGGTCTCCTTCGCCGTGCAGCACCGTGAAATATCCGGAATTCCTTCGTATCTTTTCCCAATCGAATCCGGCCTCAAGAAAATTTTTCACAAGCGGATCGAAATCGTTTCCCATCTTTCCCGATACCGGTGCCACGAGAAAAGCCCCGAGTACCGGAGCACTCAAGCGTTCCAATACGCGAAGAGCGAAGGTAGCCCCCAAGCTGTGCCCGATTATTACCGTTTTTTCGGGCATGTTTTCCCTATGCTCCTGAAACGCCCTGAGCCATTCCGTCAGGCTCGGTGCTTCAGCGTGCGGAAACTGCGGATTTATGATTTTATGACCCAGCGGCTCAAGTCTGCGTTTGAACCAGGGAAACCAGTTTTCCTCAGGCGAACCGCCAAGGCCATGAAGCAAAAATACGGTCTTTATGAGATGAGAGTAGCATAATTTTCAGAGTATCTTGAAAAAACCCAGGAATTTTAAAAAACCAAGTAATATCGGCTGATGAAGCAGATAAATCATCAACGAATGGCGTCCCGGCGAAGTGATCCTCCAAGTCACCGGAGTCTGTTTTATGTGGATTTTAAGAAAACCGCGGTTATAAAGAAAATTACCGGCAGCCATGCCGGTTAAAACCGCGGCAAACCAGGGAAAAAGGGGAAAATAATCGATGGAATTGAAATCCGGTCTGGTGATGCCGAGCGGAAGAAGAAAAGAAGATGATAAAAAGATATTTGAAAGAACCGTTCCCCCGTACCAGACAATCGGCGCCAGAAAGAGATTTGCTTCGCGCAAGGGCATAAAAAGGGGAGCGAGGATCAAAGATGCCCCGATCAAATGCAATATTCCGAAGCGGACATACAAGTCGCCAACCGCGAACCAGGTGACGATCGAGATGACTTCGCCGATGAGTATCAGCCCGATCCCGTTCTGGAAATATTTTCTGAATAATTCCGGATACCCCGCGTTCCGATTTCTCATACGACCGAAAGAAACGGAGAAGCTGATCCCGACGAGCAGCAAAAACAAAATCGCCGTGCTTCTTTGCAGCACCAGTAGCCAGCCGGAAAGGGGATCGATTGGGAAGTCATAGAAAAACGCCAGATCGAAACAGATGTGATAAACGATCATCATCAAAATCGCGACAGTCCGGAGAAGGTCGATTTCGAGGAAGCGTTCTTTATGTCCCGCCATAATAATGACATTTTAAATCCAATTACGTTTTTTACTATTGGATTTGTCGCATCAAGTTATCGTCCCTTTACGCACCCTTTGCCTTTGCCGCTTCTTCAGCTCGTAGCATCTTGGTCTCGGCATCAGCCTCAAACTTCTTGATTTTGGCCAATAGCTCTTCAGGCGTATCGGCCGTGACGGTGTACTCGTCCTCGCCATCAAGTCCGATTACATTCCAGCGCTTCACGGCAGTGTAACCGCAAGCTTTTGGCGTTTTTCCATCATATCTGGGTCCGACAACCCAGGCGTAATTAATGATTGCCTCAACAAGGGCATGAGTCCCACTCTGTTCCCCTTCGACTTTTTCCAAATTAGGATCCGTACTTTCACGGGATTCGGTTCCTTCTTGCGAGACTGCCAATCGTTTCTCGGTCATAATTCTATTTTAATTTAAAATCAAAATATGTCAAGATGGTGGGTCGGGAGGGACTTGAACCCTCGGCCAATGCCTTAAAAGGGCACTGCTCTACCAACTGAGCTACCGACCCGGAGAATAAAAAAAAGATCAAAGGACTTAAATCAAAGCCATTGTACGGAAAAATCAGGAAAAACTGAACCTTTTCCCTTCGTACCTCACCAGCTTCAATTCGGTTTGTTGCCCCAGTATTTCCTTCGAAAGCGGATCGTCGTAGTCTGAATCGTAAATGACCGTTGCAATACCGGCATTCAGGATCATCTTGGTGCAGATGACGCACGGGAACGTATTGCAATACAGCGTCGAGCCCTGGATCGGTATGCCGAATTTAGCCGCCTGGGTTATGGCGTTTTGTTCCGCATGCGTGCCGCGGCAGATCTCATGGCGCTGGCCGGATGGGATTCCGAGTTTTTCACGGAGGCAGCCGCCCAGCTCGGCGCAGTGCGGAACTCCGCGGGGAGCGCCGTTGTACCCCGCGGTCAGCTGCTGCGAATCTTTGGCGATCACCGCGCCGACTTTGCGCCTCAGGCAGGTAGCGCGTTTTGCCCACGTGTAAGCTACTTCCATAAACACTTCATGGAATGTAGGGCGATGAACGCCCTGGAAAAGCTTCAGGAAGTGACTGAGTTTTGATTCCAGATCCTCGAGAGTCCCTTCGTTGATTATCAGGAAGTCCGATTTATCCAGGCATTTCTTTACCTGCTGGCCGTCCTCGGGCTCGCCGATACCTTTTTCCCTCTCGAGCCGTTTCAATATTTCCTCCCCGGTTATTTTTTCGCCGGTTCTTTTGCGTGAGATAAGCCGTTCGATGATGAAGTCCTGTCCCGCGGTCACGCCGATGAATTGAAAATCGGGCAGGCTCCGGACTTCCTGCCATTCTCCGGGGTTCCTTATGCCGTCGATAACCCATTTGGCCCCGGGTTCCAGCGAGACTTTTTCTTTTATTTTTTTCCCGAGCGCCCCGGCGCCATGTTTACTTCGGAGATCGTTGCCGATTTCCTGCAGGTTCTCGCGAGTGTGATCCATTTTTCTTGCGGTCGCTTCCTCGCGCACCGCATCGGAAAGCGAGATGTATTTGTATCCCAGCTTTGAAAGGAGCTTCGCGATCTCGCCTTTTCCGCAGCCCATGTAACCGGTGAGGCCGATGTGTCGAGGCATAATAAGGGACATATAATTACTTTTATCCGGGTTGCACAAGTTTATTGGAAGAATCAAGAATCAGGAATCAAGCCTGAAGATATTCTTGATTCCTGATTCATAATTCCTGATTCTTTTTCCGTTTCAGTATTACAATCACCAAGCCTCACTCGCATGATCGACACCCACTGCCACCTGACGGCTCCGCAATTTGATACCGACCGGGACGAAGTCGTCAAACGGGCATTCGATGCCGGGATTAACAAAATCGTTTGTGTTTCAGATTCACTCGACGATATCGGATCATGCCTACGTCTTGCTGAAGAATACGCGGGAATTTACGCCACGGCCGGAGCCCATCCGCATCATGCAAAAAAATTCGATGAAACGGCGGATTTGGAAAAAATAAGAAAAGCAGCAAAAAATCCGAAATGCCGCGCCATCGGAGAGATTGGTCTCGATTATCACTACATGGACAGTACGAAAGACGTTCAGAAAAAGATGTTTCGTTTTCAGCTGGAATTGGCCAAAAGTCTCAAATTGCCGGCGATAGTTCATTGCCGTGAAGCAGTCGAAGATATTTGGTCGATAGTCGATGAAATCGATCCGGGAAAAATGGTTCTTCATTGCTGCACCGAAGAATGGGAAGACGTGAAGAAATTCATCGACCGGGGTTACTTCCTTTCTTTCGCAGGCATCGTGACTTATCCGAAGTCGGATGTCGTCCGTGACACTGTTTTGAATTGTCCGATCGATCAGCTGATGTTCGAAACAGATGCGCCGTTTTTGGCTCCTGTTCCTTATCGCGGCAAAAGGAACGAGCCGGCTTATGTCATCGAAACAGCCAAAGCAATCGCTGATATCAAAAATATGAGTTTCGATGAACTGGCTAATAAAACCACGGAAAATGCGCTAAAGTTCTTCGGGATCTAAGTTATTCATGGGCGTGCGCTTGTAGCTCAATTGGATAGAGCGTCGGCCT
>MFXU01000060.1:0-9696 GCA_001788965.1 Candidatus Peribacteria bacterium RIFCSPHIGHO2_02_FULL_51_15
AAAAGACATGGATCTCGAGGTCATCGCGAAGCAGACCGTGGGGCTGGCCGGGGCGGATCTGGAAAACATCATGAATGAGGCCGCCATTTTCGCCGCTCGTCGCGGCATAAAAACAATCCAGCAAAAAGACCTCACCGATGCCGTGGAAAAAGTCACGCTCGGATCGGAAAAAAGGTCGCGCAAACTGACGGAGCGCGACAAGCTGATAACCGCTTATCACGAGACCGGACACGCGATAGTCGGCCATCTCTGCAAGGAATCGGACCCACTGCACAAGATCTCCATAGTTTCCCGTGGATTCGCCCTGGGCGTTACATGGTTCCTGCCGAAAGAAGACCAGTACACCACCACCAGGCAGAAGTTTCTGGATGAAATCTGCGGACTTCTCGGCGGCCGTGCGTCGGAGGAGCTGGTTTTTAGCGAGATCACTACCGGCGCTTCAAATGACATCGAACGGGCGTCGGCGATAGCCCGGAGCATGGCGATGCGTTACGGTATGGACGAGGGTGAGCTCGGCATCGTGGCTTACGGCGAGCGTCAGGGGACGGTATTTTTGGGCTCCGACGTGGCGCTCGGACGCAATTATTCCGAAGAAGTGGCGCGCAAAATCGACGAATTCGTGAAACGGACGATAAACGAGCAGTACGAGCGGGCGAAGAATTTCCTGAAAATAAATCGCACGAAACTGGACGAGATCACCCAGGTGCTTTTGAAAGTCGAAACGATGAGCATCGATGAATTTTTGGAGATATTTGATGGGGGGAAGAAAGGCAAGGTGAAGGAATCCTGAAGAAGGGCAAGGTAAGGAAAGTAAGGAAAGTAAGGAAAGTAAGGGAGGTGTCTCGTTTTTCTTTCCTTGGCTTCGTTACCTTCCTGACCTTCCTTACCTCCATTACCTTCCTTACTTTTTCTCGTTTGATCATTTCTTGCGACAAACTTCAGTCGTCCCTAAAGTAAGATCCATGCGCAGTATTTCCCAGCGTGATTTCGGGCAGCTCATGCACAGCTACCTGGTGAATGTGTTTCTTTTTACTTTCGCGCTGATCATCTACCGTAAAAGCCGTTATTACGTCGATTTTCTCAGCGCCGATACCCAGAAAACACTGCTTGTTTTCTTCGCTCTTTATCTGGTTTTGGCCATACCTCTGGAGCTCATGCTGCCGACAGAGCGACGCCGGCTCGAGGGCAAAGGCCTTATGGCTCTGCGCGCGGCGACCCGGTATCTGGCCGGCGGTTTCCGGTATCTTTACAAATTTCCGCTGCACCGGAGCGATCCGCCGGTCATAACCAAAAAAGAAAAAACCGCCGTCCTTTTCCTGCTGGTGAAGTTTTATTACCTGCCGGTGATGACTAACTTCTTTTACGGAAACTGGGGCTCTATGATGTACAACTTAAACAAATATGATCCGGCCGGCACCATCCACCAGATACTGCTCAATTCGATTTTCCCCTTCACCATCGCCTTGTTCTTTTTCCTCGACACAATCATTTACACCTTCGGTTATGCCATCGAATATCCGGGGTTCAGGAATGAAATCCGGTCGGTCGAGCCGACTTTTTTCGGCTGGTTCATCGCCCTTCTTTGTTATCCCCCGTTCAACGGGATGATCGGCAATTACGCCGTATGGTCCGCCGACTCCAATGCGTCGCTGCCTTCGCTGTCTGCGACTTACGCGCTCCAGATCGCCGGGCTGGTATTCATGATTTTGTATTTGTGGCCGACTTTCTCGCTCGGCACAAAAGCATCGAACCTCACCAACCGCGGCATAGTCACTTCCGGCCCATATTCCGTCATCCGCCATCCGGCCTATACCGGCAAGCTGCTGGGATGGTGGGTGACTTCGATCCCGTTCCTTCTGCGTCCCGGCAATTTCCTGCTCGGCTTCCTCTCGCTTTGCCTCTGGACGACGATCTATTTTTTCCGGGCGCTGACCGAAGAACGGCATCTGATCGCCGACCCGGATTATCAGGAGTACTGCAGGAAAGTGCCATGGAGATTTATTCCTTATGTTCTTTGATTTAAAAAAATGTTATATGGTCATATTGCTATATTGTCAGCAGGCAAAAACACACGTTCGTGCATGCAAGCAATATGACAATATAGCAATATAACAATCAACCTGTTTAATTTTGAATTTCGATGCTTTCCAAAAAAATCTCCAAATATCGATTTCTTGCAGTATTGGGCGTAATAATTTTTTTATCGGTGGTGCTTCGATTTTATTTTCTCGACGCGCGAACCGTCCATATCGACGAGGGCATGTCGCTGAGGGCCGGGCAGATAATGGCCGACGGGCATTGGCGGTACGACCCGTACAATGCCCACGGGCCGGTCTTTTTCTTTCTTGCCGGTTTTGTCTACAAAGTTTTCGGCGACGATTGGAACCTGGCCCGGGCGACCATGTCCGTGGTCAGCGTGGTTTGGCTTGTCGTCCTGGGCTTCATATACTGGCCGCTTCTCAAAAAGCCGGGACGCCTGATGCTTGTTGCGGGTTTGGGCCTTTCGTCGGGAATGGCTTTCTTTTCGAGATATTTCATTCATGAACATCTTTTCATCCTGATCACGGTCGGCGCGCTGGCTGCGGGAGAATGGTGGGTCCGGAAAAAAGATCCGCGCGCTCCGGCGGCATTCGTGATCATGAGCGGCCTGATGTATGCCACCAAAGAAACAGCCGTGCTTACCTGGGCGGCCTGGTTCGTGGCCGCGCTTTTGCTGCTACTGGAGCCGAAAAGACGCTCGTTCCTTTACGGTATCGACTGGCGGGCGGTCGCGCTCGGCATCTACGTAGCGGCGGTTTTGCACGTCCTCCTTTTCACCGTGTTTTTCATGAATTCGATGCAGTCGGTGGTAGACAGCTTCGTGGGACTTTTCCGCTGGTCGCAGCGCGCGCAGGCCATGCATGTGCGGCCTTTCCCGTATTTCATCGAGCTTCTGGCCTGGCACGAATTCCCTGTTTTTTTCGGAGCTTTCGCTCTCGGCTGGTTTATGAAAATAAAAAAATTGTGGACTCCGCGGCTCATGTTTTTCGCGCTTTGGAGCGTCTTTATAGTGCTGGCCTATTCCATGATCCAGTACAAGACTCCGTGGAACATACCGAATTTGATATTGCCCTTCGGCATCTTCACGGCCTTCGCTTTCGATGCCGCGTGGCCGGTACTGAAAAAAAATCAGAAAAAAATCGTCGCAGTTTTAGCAGCGATCCTGCTTATTGCCGGTTTCATAAGAGCCTGGCGGGATTCGATGGTTCATCCCGACCGGGTCAGGCCGCTGGATTACGCTTATCTCCAGGGCGATTACAGTTTCAGGAGGTTTATGCGGACTTTGGAGGATTTGAACGCGATTTACGAACCCAAACCCATTTCCATCCAGAGGATCGGCAATACGGACGAACTCCTTTATGTGCTCACGAAACCGTATCAATCGTTTGATTCCTTCGATCCCTTTATGCCCGGTTTGCCCGTTTACATAAATTACATGCGCGACGATCGTGACACTCTCATGCGGCTCAAGGCCGGTTCGGGAAAAAACTACATCCGCTCGACCTACCGGTATCTCCGTGACTGGGGCCATCTGGTGGATCTCTTCGTCGAGGAAAATTTGTGGAACCGGTATCTCAAGGAAGTGGCGCATGAAGAAATTCTCCCGGGAGAAAACCCGGTTTATGATTATTCTGATTAGGTAAGGAAAGTAAGGAAAGTAAGGGAAGTAAGGGAAGGTGTATCGTTTTCCCTTGTTTCGTTACCTTCCTTACCTGCCTTACCTTCATTACCTTCCTTACTTACTCCATCCCCTTTTACTACCCCCAAGCCCGGTTCTTCGCTATCCTTCCCCCATGCAGCCCCTCTCTCCGCTTGACGGACGCTATGCATCCAAAGTGAATGCGCTGCGCCCTTTTTTCACCGAGGACGCCCTCATCCGGGCCCGGATATTCGTCGAAGTCAGCTATCTCGGCGCGCTGGCTGATGAAAAAGGCATAACTGAATTGAAGCCGCTTGCATCGCGGCAGAAAAAATCGCTTCAGGACATCGTGGACAAGTTTGACGAAAAGGAGGCGGCCAAGGTTCGTGAGATCGAGAAAGTGACGAACCACGACGTGAAGGCGGTTGAATATTATTTGAGAAAGGTTCTCGAGCGCATCGGCGGGGCGAAGATGAAGACGGAATTCCTGCATTTCGCCCTGACCAGCGAGGATGTGAACAACCTGGCTAACGGGATACTGATCCAGGACGCACTGCGCCGCGTGCTCAAACCGGAGCTGCAGGCATTGATCGCGAACATGCGTAGCCTGGCCGCTCCGCACATGAACCGGCGGATATTGAGCCTGACTCATGGCCAGCCGGCGACGCCCACCACCCTCGGCAAGGAAATTATGGTTTTTGTGACTCGCCTCGAGAAACAGCGGGATCTGCTTACCCGCTTCAAAATGGACGGAAAATTCGGCGGAGCCGTGGGCAATTACTTCGCCCACCGCGCGGCATATCCGGATTTTAACTGGGAGGCTTTCGGCCGCAAATTTGTCCGCTCGCTGAAGCTCGAGCCGCTCAAATTCACGACACAGATAAACCCGCACGACGATCTGGCCGAGCTTTCGCATATTTATGTCCGGATCAATACGATCTTAGTCGGCCTGGCGCGCGACATATGGATGTACATTTCCCGGGGAATTTTCAAGCAACAGGTTGTGAAAGGGGAAGTCGGTTCCTCCACTATGCCGCACAAGGTAAACCCGATCGATTTCGAGAACGCCGAAGGCAACCTGGGTTTGAGCTCGGCCTTATTCGATCATTTCGCGCTCAAGCTGCCCATCAGCCGCTTGCAGCGCGATCTCAGCGATTCCACCGTCCAGCGCAACATCGGCGTGGCTTTCGGTTATCACCTGCTTTCATTGCAGTCGCTTCGAAAAGGCCTGAAGAAGCTTTCCGTGGACAAAGAATTCATAAGCGGGGAGCTGCATTTGCACCCCGAAGTCCTTGGTGAAGCCATCCAAACAGTGCTCAGGAAAAACGGCGTCACCGATGCTTATGAAAAAATAAAAGCGCTTACCCGGGGCAAGCGCCTTTCACTCGAGGCTTTGGAATCGTTGGTCAAAAACCTGGACATAAACCGCGCCGACAAAGCGCAGCTTTTGAAATTGATAGACACGTTTTAGCTTAAATTATCGGGAGCGGGTGGCTCTCCGCGGTTATTTTGTTTTTTTATGCTATCCTTTCTCCGCATCGTTCTTTGTTATGTCTTCATAATCATGCCCAGGTGGCGAAATGGCAGACGCGCTAGCTTGAGGGGCTAGTGGGAGCAATCCCGTGGAGGTTCGAGTCCTCTCCTGGGCACCACGTAAAATCGCCTCAAGCGCTGAGGCGCTTTTCGGCGATCACGTGGCGCTGCCATTATTATCTTAGAGATTTTACGTGCCTAGTATGCCATAGAAAAAAGCCCCGCTCTTGGGCGAGGCTTTCATCCATATTTTTATTTACCAGCCCCCCATCATCCCGCCACGCTTTCCCTTGCCGTGCATTTTGCCCCTGCCCATGCCGAAGCCGTACATTCCGTCACACGCGGAACTGACATCGTCTATGGCGGCTTCGAGTGACGAACCCCGGGAGCGTTCAGCGTTCCTGAGGGCGGTCATAAAATCCTTGTTGGCCTGCATTGTCGCCTGGAAGCGGTCGGAATCATTCGTGATTCCCGCTGCGGCGATGAGCGCGGTTTGGCGCGCCTGGAGCGCGTTTTTCTTCGCCGTTGTCATGGCGTCCAGAGTGCCGGTCTCGGCGGCATCTTTGGCGGCCAATGACTGCACGCAAGCCTGCGTCGGCGCCGGCGCATAATAGGGTACATAACCCGTGGGGGCGGAGAAACCCGGGCCCTGCGCGAAAGCGGCCGCGCCCAGAGCCAGGGACGCTATTCCCGCCAGAGAGCCTGTGATGACTTTATTTCGCAATCTCATATTGAAAAGAGGAAAAAAATAGAACTGACCCCAATTTTAATGACAGGGTCTTAAGAGGAGATTAAGCCACTCTCGGTTCATCTTACCGGCTTCACATTCGGATTCTTATACAGCGCCGGATCTATCGTCCTCTCGAAACAAACACTGCCGATGCCATGGGTCCAGTTTTGGTCGGGTTCACCGAAAAGTGAGGCCGGCGTTCTCTTTCCCTGAAGATCCTTCCGGGATTCCGTTTTGAAATCGGCGCAGAGTGAAAATGAAAGCTTGTCTTGTACCCGGTATTTATAAGGTTTACCCGTATCCGGATCGACCGGGGCTTTAAATCCGCTTATGGAATCGGTCAATTCATCCAGATTTTCGGGAAGCCTTTCCTTTCGCTGCCAAAATGAAACTGTCTCGTTCTGGATTGTTTGGAGATGGTTTACCCGTTGCTCATCGAAGCGCACCGCCCGCTGATGCCAGGGTGAACCGGCGACGAGGAATCCGGCTACGATGCTGAGCAGTACCGCCGCCGAAGAGCCGTAGGCCCAGACTTTCAGGTTCATCATGCCGCTGCGTCTGGCTTCCTTGATGTAAAACCCGAATACCGCCCCGGCTACGATCAGCACGACCAGTACTTTCAGGAAAAATCTCAAAGTCAGCTCGCCGTTCAGGAAATTGTAAAGCAGGGTTATGGCATCGATGATTATCAAAATCGCCGAGAGAAAAATCGTCAGATACATCAGCCACTTTCTCGCTCCAATCGCCGTTTTTCCGGGCTCAGCCGCGGTGTCCCGGTTGATGAGGCGCATCAGCACCAGATAAACCGGAAAACCGACGATCAGAATCGCGGTAGAGATCCGGATGGCGTCGGTCTCGTCGCTGTAATAAAAAGCCAGCGGGTCCGGCATCAACAAATTGATGCACGAAAAAAGCAGCATGATGATCGCCGACACGCTCATATAGAGGGTGATGATCGCGAGCAAGTGGAGGAATACATCCTTGGGGGTGGTTCTGACGGTCGAGCCGGTGGAGAAAGAAGGGGATTGCTGCATGATTACGCATTATAGGTCAGGAAAGTAAGGAAAGTAAGGAAAGTAAGGAAAGTAAGGAAAGTAAGGGAGGTGTCTCGTTCCTTTCGTTTCATCACCTTCCTTACCTTCCTTACCTTCCTTACCTTCCTTACCTCCATTACCTTCCTTACCTTTTATTTTGCTACGAAAGCTGTCGCTCCCAGCCACGCCAGATCAAACACCGCGCGCATGGTTTGGGCGAATGTTCCACTTTCGACGAGTAACCCCAGTAGTTCGTCCCGGTTGAGCGAAACCACGCCGACCGTGTTGCCGAAAATCAGTATCTCGTTCTGGAACGGAAACTGCTCCTTGTTCACAAGAAGGATTTCGATGAGGTTCGGATCGTAATTTTTCGGCAGGAACGGATCGATTACATGGACACTCTCCACGGTATTGGGTGACAGGTACCGCGTTTTGATGCCCTTTCTCAGCCGCGTATATGTGTATTCCTTGAAAAATTTCGGGAAGAACTCCGTGACGTTTTTCAAGTTGGTGTAGCCGAGGATCTCCTTCTTCGCGGTGAGCGATTCGGTAAATACCCGCTCGACGCCATCCTTTCCTTCGTAGAATCGGATCTTCGGCTTGAATCCGGATGTACGGACGAGGGATTTGAGTTCCGGGAGCAGGCCCTTGGTCAGGTTCACCCGTTCCTCGGCCAGTTTCAGTAACTGCTCGGGCTGCTCGGGAGTGAAGCACTTTATACCGCCTTTATCGTATTGGCTTAAGAGCCTTTTCCTCTGGAGATTTCCGAGCGTGTGGTAGCAGCTGACACGTTGGAGACCGGCCTTCTTCGCGATAACCGATACGGGTCCGCCGTTGATTTCCAGACAGGCGAGGTACACTCTCGCTTCTTCATCGGTCAGCCCCAATTTTGTCAGGTCCGTAAGCATTGTTCTTACCGTAACCGGGACATCGTGTCCCGGATATACGGTTTCATTATATATCTTTTGTAAAATTTTTTCTACACTAAATTAATGCTAAAAAATAGCTTAGAATAAAGAAAAAATTAAAATATAAAATTATACTGTTCGACAAAATTGACGAACAGGCACACAATGCGTCTCGGCAAAATATATATGGTGGATATTTATCCTTACCATATTTTTTTATGAGTGCAATGGTTCGACCACGCTCACCACAGGCTTGTATCCAATGCCGGAAGAAGTTCGAAATAACTTCTGAAGATGAAAGATTTCTCCAGATGTTCGATGTGCCAAATCCGAAGAGCTGTCCGGACTGCCGGCTTCAGCGGAGGCTTTGTGAACGGAACACGCGCAATCTCTATTACCGGAAATGCGACCTGACCGGTAAACAGATCATTTCCCAATACAACACGGATCAGCCTTTTCCGGTTTTTTCAGAAGAAGCCTGGAACGGTGACGGATGGGATGGTCTTTCTTATGGACGGGATTTCGACTTCAGCCGGGAATTCTCCCCGCAGTTCAAATCACTTCTTGATGCAGTGCCACACCTGGCGCTTTTCAATACTCCGGGCACGATGGAAAATTCGGACTACAACAACTGCACGGGTTACCTGAAAAATTGTTACCTGATTTGTGAAAGCGACCTGTGTGAGGACTCTTATTACAGCAACCTGCAGAAGAAATGTAAGGACACCGTAGATTGCTCGGTTTGTTACGAATGCGAGCGGTGTTATGAATGTATCGACTGCATCGGGTGTCACAATGTCCGGTTTTCTCAGGATTCGGAACAATGCTCGGACAGTTTATTTTTGTTCGATTGCCGCGGTTTGAATAATTGCATCGGCTGCATAGGGCAGCGGCAGAAAAGCCACATGATTTTCAACGTGCAGTACACGCCCGATGAATTTGAAAAACACAAGCAGGCGATGAAGCTGAATTCCCGGCAGGGCTTGAAAACTTTGGAAGACCAATGCCGTAAATTTTTCGAAGATCATCCGCACCGCCCGCTGATCGTC
Source organism: Candidatus Peribacteria bacterium RIFCSPHIGHO2_02_FULL_51_15 (assembly GCA_001788965.1). GTDB lineage: Bacteria > Patescibacteriota > Gracilibacteria > Peribacterales > Peribacteraceae > 2-02-FULL-51-10. The sequence continues at coordinate 8,934 of MFXU01000060.1, forward strand.
GAACAGAGCGAGAGCTCCGCGGGCGACCGGATCTACAACTGCAAAAACGCGGTCAATTGTTTCGATGTGAAGGACATAGAGGATTGTCGCCACTGCCAGCGCCTTTCACTCAATTGCAAATCCTGCATGGACTTTAACTCCTGGGGGCAGGACTCCGAGCTTGTTTACCAGTGTGCGTCCTGCGGTGACCGGACTTATAACAGCAAATTTTGTTCCACCTGCATATCCGTGGTGAATGCCGAGTACAGTTTCGAATGTTTTCACTGCCGGGACATCTTCGGATGCGTGGGGCTGAAAGGCAAACAATACTGCGTTCTGAACAAACAATATTCCGAAGGAGAATATTCGAATTTGCGCGGAAAAATCGTGTCCCACATGAAAAATACGGGTGAGTTCGGCGAATTTTTCCCGATGTCGCTCTGTGCTTTCGCATACAACGAATCCTTCGCTCCTGACATTTTTCCGATGACCAAGGATGAAGTTCTGGCACGCGGCTGGCGCTGGTATGAGCAAGATGAGGCCAAAGGAAATTACATGGGCGCGCAGGTGGAGGTACCGGAAACCGTTGCCGAGGCGAATGACTCGCTTACCAAGAAGATTCTTTCATGTCAGGCCACCGGCAAGCCGTATAAAATCATCCCGCAAGAGCTGAAGTTTTACCGGTCGATGGATCTGCCGGTTCCGGAGTATTGTCCGGACGAGAGGCACCGCCGTCGCATCACCAAGCGCAATCCGTATAAAATCTGGAATCGGAGCTGTGCAA
>MFXU01000060.1:9717-14728 GCA_001788965.1 Candidatus Peribacteria bacterium RIFCSPHIGHO2_02_FULL_51_15
CGACTTTTTCACCGGATCGCCCCGAAATTGTTTACTGTGAATCTTGCTTTCTCGCCTCCGTCTACTAAATGCCCACCGCTTTTTTCAGCTTCGGCACTTGCACGACTTCCACATCGTCGAGTCGTTTATCAATGTTGTCGACCTGTAGTGTCAGATTTGCTTCCATGCGGTCCAAGCGGGTGTCGAGCGCCGCGAAGCGTGAATCAATCTTCGAGAAGCGTGCATCAACCTGTACGAAGCGTTTATCCATTTCAAGCATAATCCTGTCTTCCATCCCCCGCATGTGTTCGAGAATCGTCTTTAAAGTGACATCGTCCATAGGCAACGGATTCTACTCCCCGTTTCTTTCACGCGGCAACCAAATTTGTCGGACATTCATCGAGATAAAGCTCCGTCGCCTCGCGCAGATTTTTGAGAGCTTCTTCTATCGTGGTTCCCTGGCTGACCGTGCCGGCCTCTGGACAATCGGCAATGAATATGCCGTCCTCTTCATGAATTATCGCTGTATACATGTGAACATTATATCACAACTTGTATGGAAACTATGAAAAAATCTTGCTCTAGTTGCGGCAAAACATTCGAGATAACTGATGAAGATCTGCGTTTGCTGAAAAAAATCTCACCGAAAATCGGAGATAAAACATTTCACATTTCGGAACCGAAGTTATGTCCTGCCTGCCGGCGTCAGAGGCGACTGGTCTGGAGAAACGAGCGGAGACTTTATCATCGCAAATGTTCCAAAACGGGCAAACAGATCATTTCGATTTATTCGCCGGACAAGGAACTTCCGGTGTTCGGCAGTGAAATCTGGTGGTCGGACGGCTGGGATCCGCTGGAGCATGGAAGAGCATACGATTATGACCGGAGTTTTTTTGATCAATTCAAAGCGCTTCAGAAGAAAGTCCCCCGTATCGGGCTTTCCGCCAAGAACAATGAGAACAGCGATTACACGAATCATGCGCATCATTTGAAAAACTGTTATCTGCTCTTTACCGCTGTGTCATGCGAGGACTGTTATTACGGCGACTGGATTATCGAAAGCCGGAATTGCATGGATTGTTCGCACATCACGCGGTGTGAGAGGTGCTATGAGCTGGCTTATTGCACCGACTGCGTAAATTGCGCGCATCTTTCGGAGTGTGACCAGTGTTCGGATTCGTGGTTTCTTTATGATTGCCGCAGCTGCCGAAATTGTTTGTATTGCTGGAATCTCAGACAAAAGGAATACCACATCCAGAACCGGCCGGTATCAAAAAAGGAATTCGAAGAGGCGCTTGTGAGCTTGAGAAGTCACAAGACTCTGGAGCACGCAAAAGCCGCTTTTTCAGAAATGCGCCGGACTGAAGCGCTTCACCCCTCGCAGAGAGCCGTTTCATGTCAGGATTCCACCGGGGATCATCTGATCGAATGCAAAGACGTGCGTTCGTGCTTCGACCTTCACCGTGGCCGTGACGTGGCTTATACCTGCGACGCCATCGGCCTGACTGACAGTCTGGATTGCAACTTCACGGCATTCGACTGCGAACAAAATTATGAAGTCCACGCCTGCGACGGCTCAAAACGAACCTGTTTCACGACCAGTTCTTACGACAACGACCGGCTGCTCTATTGCGATTTGTGTCACAACTCCTCGGATCTGTTCGGCTGCATAGGCCTGAAACGCAAGAAGTACTGCATATTGAACAAACAATATTCAAAAGAAGAATACGAAGAACTGGTTCCGAAAATCATAAGCCAGATGCAAAGAGATTTGAGTTTCGGAGAATTTTTCCCCGTGACAATTTCCCCGTTTGCTTACAATGAAACGATATCCGCGGATGAGTTCCCGTTAACAAAAAAAGAATGCGTGTCACGCGGATGGAGCTGGCACCAGGAAAAGGAAGAAGGACAATCCTATCTGGGCCCAACCGTTGATTTACCTGATTCAGCCGCGGAGATTACCGAATCAATCGTTCAGCAAATCTTGAAGTGCGAAGCGAGCGGTCAGCCATATAAGATCATCCCCCAGGAGCTGAAGTTTTACCGGGGAATGCAGATCCCGCTCCCACGGAAATGCCCGGACCAGAGGCACATGGAAAGAATGAGCTTGAGAAACCCGAGAAAGCTTTGGGACCGGGCTTGTGACGATTGCCACAAACCTATTTCCACCAGCTACTCGCCCGACCGGCCGGAAAAAGTCGTATGTGAATCTTGTTATTTAAATACCATATATTGAGATGACACATCCATTTTTTCTTTATCACCGATCAAGATTCACCCCGAGCGAACGAAGTGAGTCGAGGGGCGAATCTTGTTATCTCGCTTCCATCTACTAAATGCCCACCGCTTTTTTCAGCTTCGGAACCTGCACGACCTCCACATCATCAAGTCGTTTATCAATGGCATCGATTTGTCGGCTTAGATTTGTTTCCACACTGTCAATTCTCGAACTGAGCCTGTTTTCAACTTCATCGATTCTAGAACTCAACCTGGTTTCAACTCCTTCTATTCTGGAGAGGAGCCTGTCTTCCATCCCCCGCATGTGTTCGAGAATCGTCTTTAAAGTGATATCGTCCATAGACGACGGATTTTACTCCCCGTTTCTTTCACGCGGCAACCAAATATGACGAAAATTTGCAGACAATGTTCATCAGCATTCGAAACAAAGGACGAAGATCTGAAGTTTTACGATTCGGTCAGTCCGGTTTATAACGGCAGGAAAGAATCAATTCCGGTGCCGGAATATTGTCCGGATTGCCGGATGCAGCGGCGACTTCTTTATCGCAATGATTTATGTCTTTACCACCGAAAATCAGATTTGAGCGGCAAAGCGATGATTTCCATCTATGCCCAGGACAAACCCTACAAGGTTTACGATCAGGACGAATGGTGGAGCGACCGGTGGGACGAGCTTTCCTATGGCCGGAATTTCGATTTTTCCCGGACTTTTTCCGAGCAGTTCAACGAGCTTTCATTGGAAGTTCCGCATCAGGGATTATTCACTACCAATGCGGAAAACAGTTACTACACCAATCATTCTTTAAACACGAAAAACTGCTATCTGATCGCCGGAGCAACGAATCTCGAGGATTGTTTATTCGGCCGGTTCATCATCAGCGGAAACGACGTGATGGACGGACTTTCGCTTTATGGCTGCAAGTGGTGTTACGAGGGCGTGGCTTCCGAGCGCTGTTATCAGTGTATCTATTTCCGGCATTCCCGGGACTGCTCGGAGTGCTTGATGATCGATGAATGCCAGTCCTGCAAAAACTGCTGCATGTGTTTCGGGCTTCTAAGCAAGCAATATTGCTATCTGAACGAGCAGCTTTCGCGCGAAGAATATGAAGCGCGGGTTAAAAAACATCTGCCGCTTACAGTCGGTGAAATAAATTCGATGCGCTCAAAACTTTATGAACTTTCACTCAAATTGCCGCATCCCGCGCTGCATGTTTTCGGCAGCGAGGACTGTACCGGCGATATGGTTTTCGGCAGCAAAAACTGTAAAAACTGTTACGACATTACCGATTGTGAGAATTGCAAACACGTCAGCAATACGCCGAAGGGGATAAACAGCCAGGACGCCAACTACACCGCTCCGGACGGAGTTGAAATGAGTTACAACGTCGGCTCCACAGTCGGTGGTCAGCGTTCGATGGGAACATTCCTGCTCTGGTACGGATCGGATGCCTATTACAGCCGCGAGTGTCATCACAGCGCAAATATTTTCGGTTGCGTAAGCCTGCGACACAAAAAATATTGCATTTTGAACAAGCAATACTCTCCGGTTGAATACGAAAAGCTTGTGCTGAAAATCATTGAACATATGCGCAAAACCGGCGAGTGGGGCGACTACTTAAAGCCGGAGAATTCCACGATGGGCTACAACGAAACCCTGGCCCAGGAATATTTTCCGCTCACTCGCGATGAGGTCATGAGGCGCGGCTGGAAATGGTACGACGAAAGCGACACGAAAAATCAGTATCTCGGCCCCGCCTACGAAAGTCCGGCAACCATCAATGAAGTCCGAGGTGACATCACCAGGCAAATCTTGAAATGCGAAGTTACCGGGCGCCCGTTTAAAATCATTCCGCAGGAACTGAAGTTTTACCGGGCAATAGGGTTGCCGATACCGCGCAAATGCCCGGATCAACGGCACAAGGAACGGATGGCGCTTAGGAACCCGCGGAAACTCTGGGACAGTAAGTGTGCCAATTGCCACAAGCCAATTATCACCAGCTATTCGCCCGATCGTCCGGAAAAAGTTTATTGTGAATCCTGTTATTTAAGTGCCGTTTATTAACTATTTATGCATCCGACCATCTCAACAACTCGCAACCGGGACATCCAGCCTTCGCCAAGGCTTCGGCCGGCAAGCGTGTCCCGGATGACAATCTCAACCGCCGGGACACGATGTCCCGGTTACGGAAAATTTTTTTAAATTCCCATGATCACCTACTCCGATTTCCAAAAAGTAGAGATGCGCGTCGGGAAAATACTCTCCTGCGAGCCTTTTCCAGAAGCACGAAAACCGGCATACAAGCTGACGATTGATTTCGGGGAATCGGGAGTGAAAAAATCTTCCGCTCAGATCACCGAGCTTTACAGGATTCCGGATCTCATCGGACTTCTGGTGGTTTGCGTCACCAATTTCCCGCCGAAGCAAATCGGCCCCTTTGTTTCCGAGGTTCTGACGCTTGGAGTCAGCGATGACAATGGCCGGGTCGCTTTGCTCCGGCCGGATGAAGGTTCTCCTTTAGGTTCCATCGTTTTCTGATTTGTTCCATGCAAAAAATCTGCCGCCAATGTTCATCGGCTTTTTAAATCCTGCCAAAGGACAGAGAGTTTTTGGATCAAATGCGGGTATCCGAACCGACGTTGTGCTATTTCTGCCGGATGGTCCGGCGGTTTTCGCATCGAAATGAGCAATTTCTGTACTACCGGAAATGCGATTTGACCGGCAAACAGATCATTTCCGCTTTTTCGCCGGACAAACCGCAGATCGTCTATTCCATCGATGCGTGGTGGAGCGACA
>MFXU01000061.1 GCA_001788965.1 Candidatus Peribacteria bacterium RIFCSPHIGHO2_02_FULL_51_15
CGCGAATGCGGGAGAGGGGCAGGGGGTGAGGCGGCAAGGTTAGCGGTATTTTCTGCAAGGTCAGTGAGCAGTTACAAAATCAACACTGGCGTTTTTCTCTTATTTCAGGTAAAATACTTAGATTCTAAAACCCAAATCCAGATGCCAATCGAAGCCGTCAAAATTCCGCAGAACGTTTACGTCGAAGACCGGATCATCGGCCCGGTCACGCTCAAACAGCTGATCATAACCGGCATAGGAGGCGGCATCAGCTATGTCCTCTATGCCAGCGTAACAAAAGCCGGCATCACCAATCTGCCGGCGGTGATTTTGTGCTGGGTTCCGGCGGTGATCGCCGCGGCATTTGCCTTCATGAAAATAAACGACCTGACCCTTTTCAATATCATCCTTCTGGCGATAGAGAGCATGAGCAAGCCAAATCTCAGATACTGGAGCCCGTCTCCCGGACTTTCGATCAACCTGATCACCAGGCAATCGGACAAGGAATTCCAGATGGCGACAGCCAAAGCGGAGCTGAATGCCACCCGCCTGAACGAGATAACACATCAGCTGAAGCAGCATCAGGAAGAGATGAGCCGGATGGCGGGGCATGAATCCATGCCTGGGGACACCGATGCGGTAAAAACCAGATTCGAATCGGCTGCCGGCCCGGTGAATCCGGCAACCGGATCCGACCGTGAACCGGCCAGCGAACAATACAAGCCGGCAATCGATCCAAGTGCGGTTTCGATCGGAAGCGGACTCGATCCTGCGCGTTCGATCGATGCAGTGGCCGCAAGTGTTGGCGCTTATGATCATTTGATCGCCAAATCCTCCGATTGATATGCAGGAAGCAGCCAATCCTCCGGCACTGGCCATGAACCCCCCGGCTGAAAAAACCCCGGCCAAAAAAAACGAACCGCAGGTCTTAGACACCGTCCGGGGCAAAAAGAAACCCCAGTCGGCCTCGACCCAGCGTTTTTTGCCGATTGCCGAAATAAGGGAAGACGCGGTGGTGCTGAAAAACGGCGGTCTCCGCGCCATACTGAAAGTGAACGCACTGAACTTCAATCTAAAAAGCGAAGTCGAGCAGCAAGGCATCATTTCGGGTTATCAGGGATTCGTAAATACACTGATTTTCCCGATCCAGATACTGATCCGGTCCACCCGGCTGAATATCGATCCGTACATCAAAGGCCTCGAAAACCGGGCCGAAAAGCAGACCAGTCTCCTGCTCAGGGAACAAACAAACGACTATGCGCAGTTCATGCAAAAACTGGTCGAGATAGCCGATATCATGCAAAAAAGTTTCTATGTGATAGTGCCCGTCGACGCGCCGACGAAAGCAAAACGCGGCTTGATCGCCCGGTTCCTGGAATGGCTTTCGGTCGACGACACCAGGACCAAAGCCCAGCAAAGGAACCGTGAATTCCGCTCATTCAGCAAAATCCTCCGTGACCGCATCACCCTGATCCAATCCGGCCTCGAAAACGTCGGCATCTCAATGCGGCGGCTCAAGACCGAGGAAATCATCCAGCTTTATTATACGATCTACAACCCGCTGACATCGCAAAAACAGAAGTTTTCGTCGATTGAAGATCTGAATCCGGATAAGGCGGCGATATTCTGAGATATTAAGATAAAGACGTAAGACATAAGTTGTGGATTAATTGACTTAATGAAGTCAAAGCTCTAAAGTTTCTATCGTCTTAAGCGCTGCTCGTGCAAGAGCGTTTTGACCCTTTATCCTTCTCCTTGCACTCTCCTTTCACCATGACAACAACGACTACTTCTTCGATGCAGGAGCTTCTTAAAGATTCTCCGCCTATTCTTAGGCCGCATCCCGGAGAACTGATAGAAGGCATCGTGATTTTCAAAGGAAAAAACAAAATGCTTGTGGACTTGAGTGGCGTGGCTACCGGGATAATCTCCGGCCGCGAGCTGAGGGATTCGCTGAACACCTTCCGTGAATTGAATCCCGGAGAACCGGTAGTCTCCCTGATCCTGGAAGAGGAAAACGACGAAGGCATGGTGGTCTTGAGCCTACGGATGGCCAGCCAGCAAAAAGCCTGGGAAAGATTCCATAAGCTCGTCGCCGACGACAAGACAATGAAATTCACGGCGCAGGAAGCCAACAAAGGCGGGCTTCTGGCCAATATCGACGGTATCCGCACGTTCCTGCCTGTCAGCCAGCTGGCCCCGTCAAATTATCCGCGTGTGAACAACGCCGACAGTTCGGAAATCATCAACCGTCTGTCGAAGTTCATCGGCCACACATTCACCATTAAAATAATCACCCTGGACGAAGCCGCCGGAAAAATCGTAGTCAGCGAGAGAGAAGCCATGGCCGAAGAAAGATCGAAGGCTCTGGAAAATCTGAAACCGGGCGACCTGAAAGAGGGCATGGTAAGCGGCATTGTGAAATTCGGCATCTTCGTCTCGTTCGACGGCCTCGAAGGACTGGTTCATATCTCGGAAATCGCGTGGGGGCATGTGAAGAATCCTTCGGAGTTCGCATCCATCGGCGACCGGGTGAAGGTAAAAATCATCGGGATAGACGGCGAAAAGCTCTCTCTATCGATCAAGCAGCTGACCCAGGACCCGTGGGAAGAGATAGCCCAGCGCTATCCCGTCGGAAAGAAAGTGGAAGGCACGGTCGTCCGCTTCGCCGATTACGGCGCATTCCTGAGCCTGGAAAAAGATATCTCCGGCCTGGTGCATGTCACCGAAATATCACATGAAAAAATCACCGATCCCGCCCAGATGCTGAAGATCGGCCAAAAAGTCGAAGCACAGGTGATAAATATCGACATCGACGAACGCCGGATAGGGCTCTCGGTAAAGGCGCTGAAGCCGATCGACGCCGTGACACTGGAACGCATGAAGCGCGAGCAGGAGGAACAGAACAAAGCCCGCCAGGAAGCCGCCCATCTGAATAAGCCCGCACCGGAGGCAGAAGCTTCGCCTGCCCCGCACCGCGTCCCGCAGGACGCTGGTGCGTGGGTGGCTTCCAAATCAGGGAAAAAGTTCTATGCCGCAGGTTCCGCCGCGGCCAAGAAAATCGCCGAAGAAAACCGGGTGTATTTCAAGACCGTAGAAGAGGCGAAGGCAGCGGGGTTTAGCGCATGAAAAGAAGGTAAGGTAGGTAAGGAACGCAAGGCAGGTAAAGCAGGGTAATTAATCGTTGATTTTTTGCTCGCTTAAAAAATGCAGATGTAAAAAGAATACTTCCTGCCCGCCGCCTTTGCCGACATGAAATTTAAGCTGGTAGCCGTCTATGCCTTTTGACTTGGCGAGGGCCTGGGCTTTACGAATCAATAAAAGCGGCACGTGCGCTGTTTTTTCGTCCAGATCGTTGATCGAAGGGACGAAGTCGGATTCCTTCTTGGCGATAAAAAGCAGATGGGTCTTGGCTTTCGGATGCTTGTCTTTGAAAGCCATTACTTCATCATCTTCATAAACAATCGATGCCGGTATCTCGCGCCGGATGATCTTGTGAAAGATGGTTTCTTTTTCAGGCATGGCAAAATACTACCAGATACTTTTCTGACAAAGAAAATTGACTTTTTCCCCATTTTAAGAGAAAATATAGGTGCATGGATGCCTTGAAGAAGAGCGTCGAAAGTCAGGGATCTGCCGTCATGGAACGCGCGGAGGCCGGCCAGATCCGGGTTTTCCAGCCGCAAAGCCTAAAGGAAATAGTCGACATAATCGATCTGATGGGAAATGTGGCGACCCGCGTGCGTGAAGACAAATCCCGCGACCTCGGTTCAGGCGGAGCGGGTTCCGCCGCGGCTACCGGGACCGGTCAAACCGGCTCGACTGCCCGGGACCAGGCTATCGCCAACGTCCCCGTACCCCAGGTTATGCGGCAAAAACTCGTGTCGCATCTGGAAAAAGAACTGGTTACGGTCGAGCAGCAGGCGCGAAAGCTGTCCCGTTCCGGGAAAAAAGGTTCGGCCTACATGCTCAGCGAGCTTTATAAAAAAATCCACCGCCTGACATCTCTCATCGCCGATCTGCTCGAGGCCTCAGCGGTAGTAATCAAGCGGTTTTACATATCGGTGTTTATTGATCGCCAACCCCTCGTGGTGACTGGCGGTTCACTTGTTCAATCTGAAGAATAACCTGGGACACAACCTTCTGGATCAAAGGCGGCCAGGAGATTCTTTGCATTGCCCAGACAATCAGCGGCGTGATTATTACCACGACCGCCAGAGCGCCCAAAGCCGAAACGGCTCCTTTTAAAAATGACAGCGCCAATTGCCACCTGTTCTGCATCGTCGCCGACCACTTCCGCTCAAGTCTAACAATGGTTTCACGCAAAGCCGTGATTTCCTTGGCCAGATCTTTTTCCGGGGGATTCTTTGATTTCATAAAAACATGATACAGGGGAGTATCGGTATAACGGAATATCGGGAATCGGAAACTGAAGGGTGTTAACAATTTTTTGGCTTCCAGAGATATTTATTGAACCACCGCACCCACGGAGGGGTGCTGCTGAGTACAAAATAATAATTGACTCATCAGCAGCGGCCCTCCGCGGCCGCGGCGTGCAAGCTTTAAGGTCAACATCTAAAAAATTTCCGATATTCCGTTCTCCGGTATTCCTCAAACAATTCCGATATCCACCTGCTCTTCCCTCGGGCAACCATTAAGCGGGTTCAGTCCTTCGAATATCCTGTCCGGCGGCAGCATGCTCAGAAGATTTTCATTGCTTGGAAGTTTCTTCGGATCGAAAGTCCTGGCTTTCCAAAGTTCCCTGAGAATCTTCAGGTAAGCGCCGTCATCCGCTTTGATCCTGTCGACAAAAGGTTTTAGTGACGCCGCGAACCTTGTGTTTTGGATGCCTTCGATGAGTCCGTAAACAAAAGCTACCAGTGCTTCTTCCGATCCGCCCAGCCGGAAAGCAAACTGATCCTCCACCGTGTTGGCGATTTCTTCGGCGTCCAAACCAGCCAGAACCAAGAGCTGTTCCGCGGGACCGGAAGGATAATAATGCCGGATGCCGATGCGCCGGAGTGTCGCCGGTATCTGGAGATCCGCCATCAGGTCGGCAACCTGGCTACTCAGCCCGCCCTCGGTATTGTGGTCCTCGGCTACGATCAGGTGCTGAGTCTCGAGAGCCGCCATAATGACCGCACTCGCGTCCATGGGGCGGATACAAGCCATATTGATAACCCTGATGGATCTTTGTTTTTCACCCAGAATCCGCGCGGCTTTTACAGCTTCATGCAATACCGTCCCATAGCTCAAGATCGTAGCTTCGTCCCGAGTGTCGCCCTTGCCGTAAACTTTTGTCGCCTTTCCGTCGAAAACATAATCCGGCCCGTAAACCGGCTCACCGGAAGACGTAAGAAGCTGCGGATGATTCGCCCGTCCCGCGAAGACGTAAATATTTTCGGTGCCGGCCGCGACTATTTCCATTGCTTTTTCGGCCATTGCCGCTGCCTGGTTACTGTCTCCGGCCACCCAAACTTGCGTGTTATCGAATGGCAAGTTTGCGTAATTCCGCTCCTGATGAGTTTCCCCGTCCTCCCCAACACTCAACCCCGCATGCGTGCAGTCATGCAAAATTCCAAGCGGGGTATGACCGGTATTGATGTCGATCAACCGCGCATTGGCCCGGGCTTCATTGGTCCCGAATGCCGCGAATGTGTAAGTGATCGGCAAAAGCCCGGCCTGCCGCATGCCGGCGGCCATCATGTACATATTGGCTTCGGCGACTCCGACATTTATCACCCGATCCGGAAATGCTTTCTCGACTGCCCCAAACCCGCCCGAGTCCGCCAGGTCGGCATGCAGTACGATGATTCTGGGATCGCCCGCCATCAAAGCTTTTAAATGGACCGCGCCGAAATCTTTCCGGGCGGCGCCGGTTTCTTTGGTAATCATTCGTTTATAACTTACGGGCAATTCGAACTTCAAACGCGAACTTTTCCGCGTCATCCGTGCCGACTCGTAACGCTTCTTATGCTCAAGGCGGAAATTCTGAAGCTGCGCGGTGAGCACATCCAGTGCCGGCAAATTCAGCTTCTCAAGCGCAGCCTGCGCTTCGTCCTTGGAAAGCGGCGCGCCGTGGTAATTCTTTTTTCCGGTGTTGGAACCCTCTTCCATCAGCGCCACTCCGGCGCCCATGGTCGTGTAATAGCAGATGAAAATCGGCCGGCCTTTTCCGGCGAGCGAGTCGGCCAGCTCAAGCGCCGCCCGTATCTGCGCCTGATCATTGCCCTGCTGCACTTCTATGACCTCCCATCCCATGGACAACGCCACCGATGCGAGATCGGTTACCATTGTTTTGGACGGAATCCCCGAAAGCTGTATGTCGTTCCAGTCGCCATGAACAATCAGATTGTCGAGTGAGAGCTGGGGCGCGAGGCGGAAGGCTTCCATCACCTGTCCCTCCTGGCTGTCGCCGTCCGCCAGCAGTACGTCGACCTTTCCGGGTCTACCCAAAATTTTCCGGCCGTATGCGACGCCGAGAGCTTCCGATACCCCTTTGCCAAGAGGCCCCGTGCCGAATGGAATATCTCCGATCCCCGCTTCGATGTGCCCCGGTAAACCCGAGATGGTCCGGAAATTGTCCATTATTGCCTGCGGAGAGCCGAGCCTCGGGTCATCCAGGTCGCGTCCGAAAAGCCATTGGAGATTGTAAGCGAGCAGAGACAAATGGCCGGCGCTCATGCGATACGGCTCGTCCGCCGCCGGATCGCGCCTGAGCATTACTTCATATGAGAAGGTAAAAGCCGAAAGCGGTCCGCCGGGGTGTCCGGACTTGTGTTTGAGCGGCGCCTCGATGGCCAGCCGGATCATGATCTGTTGCGCCAATTTGTAGTCTTCCCGGTCATTTCCGGAAATTATTGCCGCATTATCCGGCCCGATCCATCTTCTTTCGCCGATGTGCCGGCTGCCGACTATGCGCTGGAGAGACATGGGAACCTCCTGCACGTCTTTGCCGATCAGGTCTTTTGGCGAGGGAATTTGCGACATCGTAAATGAAGTTTAGCAAACAGAGGTAAGGAAGGTAAGGAAGGTGATGAGGCAAAGCAAAACGAGGCGTCTCCCTTACTTTCCTTACTTTTTCCTGTGTTCTTTCTTCTTCTCCTTCTGCTCCATTACGGCTTCCACTGCCGATGCGAACCAGTCCAGTACATACTCTATCGCCCCGATAGGCCGGAGTATCAGCGATTCCACTTCTTTGCTCAAATCATCCCAGCGGGACGCGATCCTCTTCAATGAAACCGAAACGAAGATGAGGTGATAAAGCAGTATTATCACCATGATCAGTGACAAAATCGTGAGAAGGGTGATGACATCGCTGTATGTTATTTGCATAATCTTTTGCGTATGATGATAAATCCTACAACACCATGAACGATGTCCGCAAAGCACTGGCTACCGTTTCTAAAGTTCCCGCAACAGTTTTAATAGTCTTTATCAAAGTTTATCAAAAGACTCTTTCGCCCGACCACGGCTGGATGCGCCATCTGTACCCTTACGGTTTTTGCCGCCACCATCCGACCTGTTCGATGTACTCAATCGAAGTTTTCAGATCCAAAAGTTATCCCGCCGCCTTGTTTCTCTCCCTGAAAAGAATCCTTTCCTGCCATCCCTGGAAAAAAGTAAGCGATGACAGATTGCGTGAAGTAATAAAAGGAACATCTCAATGGGAAAATTAAATATGGCACTAAAATTAATTTTCTATTGCTTCAGCGAAGCCGGACAGTCCGAGTGCGGCGCAATGCAACTTCGCCCATTCGACAGGCTCAGAGCGACCACCTTTCACAGGGACTGAATCCGCAGTATGGGCGACCTGAGCGGAGTCGAAGGTCGGAATTCACTACCGGTGCGAGGATTGTCCGCCGAAGCGTAAGGTGTTGCTTACTTTGGTATTATTCAACTGACACTATGCATCGAATGGTATTTGTCTCCGGCGGACATATACGACGAGCGCTGTTTATAACGCTCATCAACGGGCTGGTGTTTGCCTGGCTTCTTTCCCCGCTTCTTTTCGGGGACGCCTATATAAACCATACCGATGCAGGCGTTTCCGATTATCCGTTCATGGCTCTGTTTCATAGCCGCATCGGGGAAACGGGAATCGTCTGGAATGACTTGAGCGGCCTTGGTTTTCCGTCGCTCTTTATACATGGTTTTTTGTTTCAGCCTCTTCTGTGGGTCTTGCTCCTGATAGCGGACCCGGCCAATTCATTGCACCTTTCCATGTTTTTGTACGCCTGGCTGGGATCTGCTTTGGTCGCCTGCGCGCTCCTGCGCATGGGGTATCGGACATCCGCCGCCTGGCTCGGAAGCCTCGTTTTTCCGTTTGTATTGTGGGGCTGGCTTTTTGAGCCGACATTTGCATTTTTCCTGCCGCTTTTCGGCGCCGCATGCCTGGCAGTGAGCGTGATGGCCAAACGGCCGGTCGCCTCGGCCTGGTCCTGCGCGGCCATCGTCGCACTCAGCTTCTTGTCACTGCAGGCGCACTACGCCGTCCTACTTTTGATTGCGATCTTGCTGCTCTGGATCGCCCGGCGCGCCTGCATCCCTGCGATGCCGGAAATTACCCGCGCCGACATCCACTTCACCGTGGGACTTGTCATCGGATTATGCATTTCGGCATTTCGGATGCTTCCGCTCGCGGCCTACGCCGCGCTTTCCACGCGCCAGGGCTCGTTTCTCGATTCATACTTAAAGAGCTACGCGATTGGCGGCGGCTATTTTCTCCGTTATATTTTCCCATCATCTCCCCTCCCGCTTTCCGAAGGCGCCATCGCCAACATTCCGTTTCTTGGCATCGGCGTCCTGTTGTTGGCGGTTTTCGGCATCTTAATCGGCCGGAATAAGACTCTCATATTCTCGTATCTCGCGATAAGCGCTTTTGTTATTTCGCTGGCGTTCCCCTCGTCCATAACATACGGCGCGCTCAGGCTTATCCCTTTCGTAGAACAACTCGGCGACCCGACGCGCTATCTCATCATCCCTCAGCTGATTTTGATCGCGCTCGCGGTGGAAGGTCTACAGACTCTGAGCTTCCCGAAGACTCTGAGAATCGTCAAAGTCTGTTCGATCGTCATCATCGCAGTGAGTTCCCTGCTCTTTGTCGTCGGTGTTACGCCCCCCGATCCCGGGTATTTGCTGTCGCTGAGCAATACCGATTTCGCCTGGCTCACGATCGGAGGCCTGCTCACCGGTATTCTGCTGCATGTTTTTCAACGAAGACGTTTCGGCGGCGAATTTGACCATGCGATTATCGCGGCCATCGCCTTTTTCCTCTTTCTCCAGGGTTACCGCGGTACATACGCCTCCGGTCCCCAGCGGAATTTTGAATTTGTGCCACCTGCGACCATTCTGTCCGATGCTGACGCTACGGTCTTCCCGTTCCTGGTATACAAAGGCTTCGGGGCATCGCCTTTATATCCGTACTTCGTACCGGAATCCAAATATCAGGCTACCCGATCTTTGCTTGTTCCCAATACAAATCTGCTGCAGGGCATACACAACATCACAATGTTTGATCACATCCAAACGGAGCGTCTCGACGCGATGCTGGCCGCCATCGGCTCGGAATCAAGCCATGTTGCCAGGCGCGAAAATGAAATCCTTCCCGGCATCGAGCAGCTGCAACAGCAGCTCATAAAGCGGTGGCATATACTCAAACGTCTCGGCATTTCGCACATCATCACTCCTCTGCAGCTGACTGGCCGCAGGGAAGTCACGAGTATTTTTCTTCTTCCGGAAGCCTATGGTTACGACGACAATGGAGCTATTTTCGGATATCAGGCTTCCACGTGGGCACATGTGTATGAAGTGCCGGATACCCGGCTCCATCTCTCCTCCCCCGCGGCTGTGGAAATGATTCTGCCGGATGGGAAGGATGCCCGTGACCGCATACTGAAGGATGTAAAAGGCGAAGTTACGGTTATCGAATGCCGGGATTGTGATGCCGGCCGCGGAAAAGGCGAAGTCAGACTGATTCTCCTCGAACGCACCCCGGTTCTCACCCGCGCCAGTGTGGAAACAACTTCACGGCAGTGGATCGTCATTCGCCGGCAACTGCTTCCCGGCTGGCGGGTAAGCGTCGACGGCATCGAGACCCAGGCAGCAATCGCCGACAGTGTCTTGATCGCGGTTTCCGTCCCCGCAGGTAAACACGAGGTCGCTGCTGCATTTTCGATCTTCGATATGCTGAAAGATTCGGTTGTCCTCCTTTTGTTTCCCAAAAGTACCCCTTGGTTTTCATAGTTTACCTACGGAAATTTTTTTTAAACACAAAACTTTCGGATACATACGCCCCTCGATCCGGAAAAACACGTTACACTTCCTTCCAAATGCAACCGGAATCCCGTCAAAATTCAGAGCATGTTTACAGGGCAAGTCAGGATTCCCATTGGAAACAACAGCCGGAGAGCTTCGCGAAATTTTACCGGCGGCCGTTTCTTTTCAGTCCGGCCGGCCTGGTTTCCCGTTTCCTGGATGCCAGGACCGCCGCATTGGAGGCGTTCATCGATTGCCATAAAGACAAACGGCTTCTCGATGTCGGTTGCGGTTCAGGCGTACACATGATCCGTTTCCTGAACCGCCTGGCGCATGTCGCCGGAGTCGACTACTCGGAAACCATGATAGAGCTTGCCCGCCGTGAGCTCATGAAAAACTCCCGGCATAATTGGGAACTGAAATGCGCGGATGCGGCGCGCCTCCCTTTTTCGGATAAAAGTTTCGATATCGTTATCGGCATGGGTCTTTTGGACTACGTACCAAATGTGACGGACGTCCTCGCGGAATTCAGGCGCGTCCTAAAGCCCGGCGGACAGATAATCGTGACCATTCCGAAAAGCCCGTCTGTTTTCTCTCCGCTCAGGTCACATTTGGGAAACCTGGTGAAGCGCCGGCTTTTCAACCTGCCACCGGTCGGCAACGTGCAGACGCGTAAATCACTGCAAGCGCTGTGCGATAACTCAGGCTTTATAATTCAGGATATTCGGTCCATTTGGACGGCGATGTGGATGGTGGCGCTCTCTCATAAACCGCACAAGACAGAAGAGTGAACGCACACCGTCCCCAAGAAGCCTGACGGTGGACTTCTTATCCGCATTTCGGATGAACACTACGGGTATCACGCTGATCTTCAGTCCGGCATCATGGCTGCGTACGGTGACCTCCGTATCCCAGAACCAGCGTTGATCTTTGACTTCTTTAAGCAACGGGATGATCCGTTCAAGGCGGAAAAATTTGAAACCGGACTCGGTATCGAAAGCCGGTGTCCCAAGCAGTGTCCGCACAAGAAAACGGTACCCTCTGGTCGTAATGTAACGCGAGAGAGTCGGCAACCGGAAAGGATAATGCCGGTCTGCGATCACCATATCCGCCTCTCCGGAAACCAGGCGCTTTAGCGCCGCAGGGAGGTAACGCGCATGAATCTCCAGATCGATATCGATGAATCCGGCGAAACGACCCGAAGCGGCCTCAAGTCCGTCCCGCACGGCGGCGCCTCTTCCCATGTTCTTCTCATGGAATATCGCGCGCAGACGATGATGGGGATGGTTTTCAAGATACTGCCGGATTACTTTAGCCGTTCCATCCCTGCTTGCGTCGTCGACCAGGATAACTTCATATCGGAACGGCGTTTCATCGAGAGTCTTCAGAATTTCATCGAGGTTATTTTTCAAATGACCTTCTTCCTGGTAACACGGGATAACGAGGCTCAAATCAGGCGGTTCGATTTCCGGTTTCGGTGAAGATCTCAACCCATTCTCAGATGGAACATTCACTGCGCGTTCGGGGTGAAAAAACTGTTTCACGCACTCGATGACATAAGCGCAGTCGTCATCCGGCATCTGCGGAAACAGGGGCAGCCGGACGATGGACAGAGAAATCTGTTCGGCTACTGGAAACTGGCCGGGCCGCGTGCCGAGACGCTTCATGGCATATGGAGACAGATGCAGCGGGATATAGTGAAAATATGCCTGGATACCGCGAGTTTGCAGATACTCAAGTAATTTGTCCCGGCGTGCCGTGTCCCGCACCAGGAAAAACGCCAGATGCTCATTGGGAGTCGAATACTCCGGCACTTCCGTAAACCTGATGTGCCCCTCGCGGACAAGTGAAGACAGTCCCTCCCTGTAAAGCCGCGAAACCCGCCGGCGTCCGCGCAGGATCTCCTCATAGCGCGAAATCTGTACGGCCAAAATCGTCGCCAGGACTGCCGACATCGTATAGCTGCTCCCTTGGCAGACCCAGGTGTACTTGTCGATTTCACCTCGTAGAAACTGGCTGCGGTTCGTTCCCTTTTCATAGATCATCTCGGCCCGCCCGGTTAACTTTGGATCGTTGATGACGAGAGCGCCACCCTCTCCCGAAACGCAGTTTTTTGTATCGTGGAAACTGAAGCAACCAAGCGACCCGAGCGTGCCCAAAGGTCTGCCCTTGTACCGGGCTCCGAGCGCATGAGCGGCGTCTTCGATGACATGCATGCCTCTGCTCCCGGCGATTTCCGAAAGCGCATCCATGTCGCAGGAAATGCCGCCGTAATGTACCGGCAAGACCGCGCGTGTCCGCTTGGTGCAGGCGGCTTCCAGACTCGCGATGTCCAGGCAAAGCGTCCGGTCATCTATATCTGTGAGCACGGGCGTGCCGCCGCACTGCAACACCGCGTTGGCAGTGGAAACGAAGGTAAAACTCGGGACGATCACCTCATCCCCCGGGCTTATGTCCAGGCAGCGCAAAGCCAGTTCCATCGCCGCGGTGCAGGACGTAGTCAGCAGAACCGGATGCCCGTCCGTAAAGTTCCTCAAGGCTTCTTCGGCAGGCCTCAACGTTTCCCTGCTGCTGCCGATATTCCCTCCTTTCAAAAAAACTTTTACCGAGTCGATTTCCCGGTCGGTAATCCATGGCGCGGTATGGGGAATCTGGCGGACTGGCAAAGCGGGAAAACTATAGCATGGTTTTTCTATGCGCTGTTGAATCCTTAAGAGAGTCCCTGTCATCCTGCTTTCTCCACCAAAGAATCATGTGATCTCTGATACCACTTCGCGTTTAAAACGTTCTTAATCAGACGCGCTGGCGGTATGGAGTTCTTGGCTTGAGTAAACGCTACGCGGTACGAGATGATGCCGTTACGAATGACCGATTAGTTATGTTTTAAATGCAAAATGGTATGATGTTGCGGAAGCGCTTCACTCGAACGTCAGCACCTTGTCCGATTCCTCTATGAGACGCAGCAAATCGGCCATAGTCGAGACGGAGCAGGCCGCGCTCCCGGCTTGAGACCGGCTCCTAAGACAGCTGCCGCAGGCCAGGATCTGGCCATCCAAACCGGTAAAGACCTGAATTTTTGCGGAAATGTCAAAATCCCCCGCATCCGGAATATTTTCAAGCTCCACTCCTTCGCTCAACAGAAAAATCTTCACATCGTGTCCGGCTTTCCGCGCGGTTATGGCCAGTCGCAACGCGTTCCAGACATGCTCCGGCTCCTTCGATTGCAGAACGATGCCCAGTTTCATAAAGAAATAAAGAAATCAGGAAAGGCTTTTCTTGCGCTCTTCAAATTCCTTTCGGTCTATCTCGCCTTTGGCATAACGTTCTTTGAGGATATCGAGCGGGGACTTTTCGCGAAACATTCCCGAACCGGATGCAATCCATTTGATCAGCGCGACAATCGCGACCATGACGAAAACCCACCAGAGAATCATGAGAAGGAAGCCGAAAGGAGCGAGGCCGCCGAAACCGAAACCATATCCCATCATAGTTCAATCGTATCAGCAACGCGGCTGTTCAGCAATCAATTTAAGATAAAAAAGCGGATATTCTTAAACTACGGTGGATCAACAGCAAAACTGCGGGAGAAAATTATATTATCCAAACCCTCTTATTTCCACCTCATACCACTTCGCGTTTAAAACGTTCTTAATCAGACGCG
>MFXU01000062.1:0-4468 GCA_001788965.1 Candidatus Peribacteria bacterium RIFCSPHIGHO2_02_FULL_51_15
CGGCATCATCTCGTACCGCGTAGCGTTTACTCAAGCCAAGAACTCCATACCGCCAGCGGCATCATCTCGTACCGCGTAGCGTTTACTCAAGCCAAGAACTCCATACCGCCAGCGCGTCTGATTAAGAACGTTTTAAACGCGAAGTGGTATTAACACTACCTAAGAAAATATCAGGCCGCCCCGGATGAAAGTGAGTATGTAAACCAAAGGAAGCGCGAAGGCACTGAAGTACCAGGCGAGACGCCCTGGGGTTTTGCCGAATGATTCGATCAGCCTGATGAACAATACGAAAGCCATGAACCAGCCGACCAGAAGCCCGGCGCCCGGCCATTCGGGATGGACCAGTTCGGCGCTTCCTCCCGCGCGGTACCACTTGATCCACGATCCCCATTTCATAATGAAAACATGCAGCATGACCAGAATAAATGCGATGCGGATGCCCCAATTTTGAATCCGCCACCATGTTTTTCCCCCGATCATGAGCATGGCCTTTTCATTTGAGATGAAAAAAATAGCGATCAAAAACACAGTCGCGACCAGGCCGAAGATAAACGGCCAGTTGAGCGCACCGATGTATGACGAAAGCGGGAATCTGGCAGGCAGGAAAAAAAGGGACACGACTCCGTGGATTACGGCCAGAATAAACGCGATTATGCCCAGTTCTTTCCGGTAATGAACATAATTGTCCGCGAAAGAAAAAAGCCGGCCGAGCGGACCGAGCAGCAGGACCATCCCAAAAAGTATCGCGGCAACGCCGGCATAAATTTTATTCGAGATATAAAGATCGAAGTAACCGCGCCGGAAAAAAAGGTAAAGCGATAGAGAAATGAAAAGAATGCCGGTTACCCATAACGGGGGTCCGTATTGCCTTGATATGGACGCAGGCGTGTTTTGATTTTCCATGGATCCGGGAGGAATGATTGAAGCCCAGCTTATAGCAACCAATTACAATGAGAACGTGACGTTTTTAAAATGTATGACTTAAACATTTCGCATATGTATACTTGGTTGCGTGGAGAGGTGGCCGAGCGGTTGAAGGCACCACACTGCTAACGTGGCAGGCCGTTAAAAGCCTCGAGGGTTCGAATCCCTCCCTCTCCGCCAGAAGCTTTTGGGGTCAACAGCGAATCCGATCTTGCGATACATTGGGTCAACAGCAAAACCACGGGAAATAAATAATAATTATGATCAGCAGCGGCCCTCCGTGGCCGCGGCAACTGCTCGTTGCCTTCGAGTAGTCATTCAGCCAATTCGTGAATAATTACACTGCAGTCTAACAACCCTGAGTAACTGCTCACGAATTGGCTGATCAGTTTTTCTTTCCTCGAGTCACCGCGGCTTGGAAAGCCGCTGCTAAAGTGTTTTGTTTCTAATTAACAAAATCTTCTTTCACATCAGCAGCGGCCGTCCCCGGCCGCGGTGATGTGATAATTCTTACATCTTTGGAAAAAAATCTGCCAATTCGTGAGTAATTACAACCCTGGCGATTGACATATTAACAAGAACGTATAAAATAGCACGCTTTGCAGGTTTCAAAAATCACCCGCCGGCTGGTTTTTTATGCTCTGGGCTTGAGCCTTATGGTCCCGTTCATTGCTTACTCACAAGGGACGGTTATTCCGAGTGAAACGCCGTCAACTCCGCTCGGGGAGTGGTATGCCGGCAAGGGAGATATATTTGTCGTGGATACAAAAGAAAACACGGGTTACCTGGTCAATCAAAACGGGTCATACCTGAAATTTTCCGTCGCTACCGGCCAGCGGCGGGTGGTGCGGTATATCGGAAGGGTTTATGACGCCACAACGCCTACGGGTTATTGGATCGCAAGCTCGAAGGAGAAGAAAGGCGACCGGATCACTTTTGGAAAAGAGGGTACTTTTTTCCGGTTGTTTAAAAATGGCCGGGACCAGACTTCATACGGCATTCATGCCCACGCTTACGGCGCAAAAATGCTCTCGGATGAAGTCAGGTTCAAAAGCATGGGTTGCATAATCGTTTCTTCGGAAATACTTTCCGTACTGGAAATAACATTTGCGCTTAACGACGGACAATTGCCGGTATTCACCGTCTATGGATTATCAAACGATATCGTTACTTATTCGAAAAACATGCAGAGCATGTCGCTAGAAAACAGTATCAGGTATTAAGTATAAAGTATGCGGTATGGATATACTTAAGGAACCTCTGAAAAATTGCTAAATTGTTAAATTGTTATGAATGTATAAAACGTGCGTTACGCTTGCGACCTTCGGCCAGCTCAGGTCGCCCGGAATGACACACATGATTGTGCCAGATAAGGTCGCCCTGAGTTAAGCGAACGGGCGAACAATTTAGCCATTTAACAATTTAACAATTATGTCAGGGTCACAATAAAAAGCAGTTAATCAGAGCTTCCTCAATGAATCGATGATACTTGATACTCGATACTTAATACTCGATACTTAATACCTGATAACCGATACCCGATACTCTTCCCATGCGTGTCGCTGTTTTTTCCTACGACTACTCTCCTCCCATAGGCGGCCTCGGAATCGTGGTGAGCAGCGCTGTGTCCGAGCTTCGCAGATTGTTTCCTGAAAACGATTACATCGTTTTTTCTCCCAGCCCCGGCTCTGATAAAAAAGTTTCTCCGCTTGCGGCAATGCGATGGAAAAAGAGAGGCGGTTGCCCGTTTTTTTCACTGATATTGAATTTTAAAATTAAAAAAATCGTCAAAAAATTCAAGCCTGACGTTTTGCATGCACATTCGGGTTCCGGCGGAGTATTCATACTAAAAAAACCGTCCGTGCCCATGATCGTAACGTCCCACCACACTTATCTTCAGGAAGCGGAAAATGTGTTTTCGAATCCGGTTTTGAAGGTTTGGAAAAAATTTATGGCGATTTTGGAAAAGCGGACATACTCCCTGGCCCAAAAAATCGTTTGCGTATCGCAGGACACCGCCGATTTCATAATACGCAGATACGATCAGCCGGCGACAAAAGTATCGGTCATCGAAAACGGATTGATGATCAAGCCCGTCGCAGGCCGCGTGGAAAAAGAAAAAGGAACGATACTTTTCATCGGCCGGCTGGAAAAAAGAAAAGGTATCTGGGTGCTTCTCGAAGCCTTCAATGAATTGCTAAAAAAAGATCCGGCGCTCAGGCTCAGGATCGCCGGCCAAAACCTTATCGGACGAAAAATAGAACGGTTTATTAGATCAAATCGATTGACTGAAAATGTCTTTTTGATGGGTTTTTTGCAGGAACCTCTTTTGCAGCGCGAGCTGAAACTGGCGACTATTATCGTCATTCCGTCTTTGCTTGAGGGATTCGGCCTTATCGCCGCCGAAGCCATGCTGGCCGGGACGTGCATTGCTGGCAGCGCTGTCCCGGGTCTCCGGAGCATAATAAAACACCGTGAAACGGGATTCTTATTCAAAACAGGGGACAGCCATGCGTGCGCGGAATCGATCGAAGCGCTTTTGAAGGATGAGATGCTGAGGAATAAATTGGCCACCAATGCGAGATCGGAGGCTGAGAGAAGGTTTTCGCTCGCGGACAGAGTGAAGGAAATCCAAGATGTTTATCGAAGTTACAGGTCGGGGACGTAAGGAAGGTAAGGAAGGTAAGGAATCGGAGGCTGAGAGAAGGTTTTCGCTCGCGGACAGAGTGAAGGAAATCCAAGATGTTTATCGAAGTTACAGGTCGGGGACGTAAGGAAGGTAAGGAAGGTAAGGAAAGTAAGGAAAGTAAGGAAAGTAAGGGAGGTGCCTCGTTTATCTTTCTATCGTGACCTTCCTTACCTCCCTTACCTTCCTTACCTTCATTACCTCCCGAACATGCTTTCCCATTCTCCTGTCCTTGTCGATGAATGTCTCCGGCTTTTAAAGCCGGATAAAGCCGACTTGATTTTGGATGCCACGCTGGGACTAGGGGGTCATAGTATCTCATTTTTAAGATCCGGAAACGCGAAACTGATCGGACTGGATGCGGACATCGAAAACCTGAATATCGCGGGAAAAAATCTTGAGTCCTTTTCTGCGCGTACCGTTTTTATAAACGCAAACTTTCGCGGAATTCCGGAAATCCTACCGGAAAAAAACGAGCGGTTTGACATAATATTCGCGGACCTCGGACTTAGTTCGCCACACCTGGATGATCCGGCCAGGGGATTTTCATTCCGTACGGATTCCACGCTGGATATGCGTTACGACCGTACTGGCGGGATGAATGCGGCTATGTTAATAGCTTCGCTTGACCGGGAAAAATTGAAAAAAATATTCGAGGAATACGGGGAATTGCCCCGAGCCGGAAAGCTGGTTTCAGAGATCATTACGCGCCGCGCAGAAAACCCGGTCAGGCGAACGACGGATCTCAATGACCTCGCGCACCGCGTGTTCGGCCGAGATGCCGAAAAATATCTGCCGCAGATTTTTCAGGCGCTGCGCATCGCGGTTAACGATGAGCTCGACTCGTTGAAGCGGTTT
>MFXU01000062.1:4492-6777 GCA_001788965.1 Candidatus Peribacteria bacterium RIFCSPHIGHO2_02_FULL_51_15
AAACCGGGCGGAAGACTGGGGATCATCAGTTACCATTCACTCGAGGACCGGCTCGTAAAACAGGCTTTCAAAAAATTATCCTCGGATCTGCCTGATCCGGTCACCGGAAAAACATTGAAAGAGGCGGAGTTTGAACTGCTTACCAAAAAAGCGGTTGTGCCGGAAAAAAAAGAGGTGTTATTAAATCCGCGATCCCGGTCGGCGAGATTGCGTGCAATACGGAGAAAGAATATGTATACTGGCGTCCGCTCTCCAATATGCTGAGTTCGTTTGCGGCAGGCTGGCTTCAGACAACTCCGACGTTCAGGCGCCGGAGCTCTCTTGGCAGGATGATGTCCTCAAGCGCCGTTTTGTTGCTTGTGGTTATCGGCACCCTGATAATCGTCCTCGCTCTTTTGATACTTTTTCATCACAACCACAACGCGACCAAAGGTTACAGATTGAGATCTCTCGAGTATGCCCGCACCCAGCTGCTGCATGAACAGGAGATATTGAACATGCTGATAGCGAAATCCCAGTCGCTTCTGGCGCTGCAGGGCGACCCGCAGATACAGGCGATGCAGAAACCGATGAAGCCGAAGTTCATCAGGAGCGATTTACCGATAGCCGTGCAACCGGTTTTGGCTGAGGCTTACTGAATAAAAGTAAGGAACGTAAGGAAAGTAAGGAAAGTAAGGAAGGTAAGGAAGGTACTTCGTTTTCCTTTGTTTCGTCACCTGCTTTACCTTCCTTACCTCCATTACCTTCCTTACTTGATACCTGATACTTAGTCGATTGTCCTTATTTGTATCGTCATCACCGACCTGGTATCGGTCTGGATATCCGAAACGACCACGATCCGCTGGTCTTTTTTCAGGAATTTCTCCTTACGCGCGAGGTCCAGCGCGGTCAAAAGCGTTTGTTCCCGGTCGAGAGAAAAGGGGATATGGTGCGGGATCACCCCCCAAAGCATCATCATCTGGCGTTCGCGGGTTTCGGTGTCCGTAAATGCGTGAATCGGTATGAGCGGCCGGCAGTTACTCACGGCCATAGCGGTGCCGCCTGTGCGTGTGATCACTAAAATGGCGTCCGCACTGAGCCTGGCGGCCAGAATGCAGGCGGCCAGAGCCTGCTCTCTTTTTGGATGGTGGATATCATTCAGTCCGGCCGGAGAATGAAAATGATGAAACAGATGTTCGAAGTCCGGCTCGACCCGTTCGGATGCCCGCAGGATTTTGTCCATGGCGGCCACGGCTTTCATCGGATACATGCCGCCGGCCGTTTCGCCGGAGAGCATGGTGGCATCGGCCTGGAGCTTCGCGGCGTAAGCGATGTCCGTGACTTCGGCCCGGGTAGGCATGGGGCTCAGGATCATACTTTCCAGCATGTGCGTGGCGACGATCACCGGTTTGCCCCTCACACGGCATTTGGCGACGATCATTTCCTGCAACCTGGGGACATCCTCGAAAGGCACTTCCGCGCCCAAATCTCCCCGCGCGACCATGATGCCGTCGGCCGCATCTATGATATCGTCGATGTCTTCGACCGCCTGCGGCGTTTCGATCTTGGCGATTATTTCGCCCGTGCTGTTGTTTTTTTTCAAAATATTCCTGAGCTCTGCGATGTCCTTCGCGCTGCGCACGAAAGAAGTCGCGAAAAAATCGGCGTTTTGTTCGATGCCGAATTTTATGTCGGCTAGATCTTTCGGCGTGAATGAAGGCAGGCTGATGTGTGCGCCCGGGAGATTGACATGGCGTCTGGAGCCGATGGAACCGTCCTCCAGCGCGACCGCGATCACCGAGCCGTTTTTCTCGATTTTATCCAGCCGGAATTCGATCGATCCGTTGTCGATCAGGATGCATCTGGCGCTTTGGACATCATCGGCGAATTTATCGTAATCGACGGTTACCGTTTTCAGCTTTTCTTTTCCCGTCGGTTTCGAAGTGAAGATTACCCGGTCGCCTTTCCTGATTTTTATCGCCTGGACGCTGTCGCCTGTCCGCACCTCGGGACCCTTGGTATCGATCATGATGGCGAGTGCCCCGCCTTTGCGGTTGATCGTCCGGATTATTTCGATCGTCTTTTTATGATTTTTGTAATCTCCATGGGAAAAATTGAGACGGCAGATATTCACTCCCAGCTTCGAAAACTGCGTGATGGCTTCGAGTGAATTGCTGGCCGGCCCGATGGTGGCGATTATTTTGGTGAAACGCATGTTTATATATTATACCATTTTGCATTTAAAACATAACTAATCGGTCATTCGTAACGGCATCATCTCGTACCGCGTAGCGTTTACTCAAGCC
>MFXU01000063.1:0-25421 GCA_001788965.1 Candidatus Peribacteria bacterium RIFCSPHIGHO2_02_FULL_51_15
TGGAGTTCTTGGCTTGAGTAAACGCTACGCGGTACGAGATGATGCCGTTACGAATGACCGATTAGTTATGTTTTAAATGCAAAATGGTATCAGGGTAACAATAAAAAGCAATTAATCAGAGGTTCCATAGTCTTCACTCCATGGATTCCAAAGTCGCTTAACCGTTTTTCGAAATTCGCCTACGCTAAGTTCATGCCAAAATCCGGGAAGGCGGCGGCCACCGTCATACTGATTTTTTTCGGCCTGCTCGCCTTCCGTGAATGGCGTCTCGGACCCGATGGAAATCTGCGGCTCCATTTTCTCTCGGTCGGCCAGGGTGACAGCACGCTCGTGATCCTTCCTTCCGGGCAAAAAATAATGATCGACGGCGGGCCGGACTGGAGCGCGCTGGCCGAAGCCGGGGAAAAAATCCCTTTTCTCGACCGGCGCATAGATCTTTTGGTTCTTTCTCATCCCGACAAAGACCACATGCTGAGTTTCCCGGAATTTTTGCGGAGGTACGAAATCGGCGCGATACTGCTGGCGGGGGTAAAAGACTCAAACCCCAAGTATCTGGAAATCCTCGCGCTGTCCCGGGAAAAGAACATCCCCGTTATTATAAAAAAAGCCGGCGAAACCCTTTCTCTCCCCGACCAAGTATCGCTTTCACTTATTTGGCCGCCCAAACATCTGCCAAAAACTTTCGGCAGTGACGCCAATGAAGCTTCCCTGGTGATGCTTTTTAAATGGCATGATCACCGCGTCCTCTTCACGGGTGACATCGGCCAAAAAGTGGAAACAGCGCTGGTGGCAGCCAAGGCCGATCTGAAAGCCGATATTTTGAAAATCGCCCACCACGGCAGTCGGATGTCGTCTGCGACCGGTTTCTTAGTCGCCGTAAACCCTTCGCTGGCGCTTATATCAGTCGGCTCAGACAATACCTACGGTCATCCCCATCCGTCGATAATCAACCGCTTAAACAAGCTCGATATCCCGGTTCATCGGACGGATTTGAGCGGGTCGCTGTTAATTACATGGGAACGATAAAGTTTCTGGTTTTTAGAAACCATCAACTTCCCCAAGGCCTGCCATAGCGGCCTGACGCCAAATCAGATAAGCTTCTTTTGTGATCGCCATACTGATATTCGCCGGAAGGTCCAGGCGGTTTTGGCCGCTTCAGGAAAAAAGCTTTTTCCCGATATGCGGCACCACCCTCATCGAGGAGCAGATAAGGAGACTCCAGTCCGCCGGAATCGATGAAATACTGCCGGTCGCCGGCAGGCACAACCTCGCACTCGCCAGGAAAATATTCAAGCGGGAAAAGATCGTCATACAGGAAGACCTGAATCTGGGGATGCGCGGGGCTCTCCTCAGCGCTTTGCCGGCCTGCGGCAAAAAACCGGTAATGATCGTCAGCTCAAACGACGTGATCGATGAATCAGCGTACCGGGATTTGATAATGAAGGGCCGGACAAAAAAAACCGGCGGGCTGATACTGGCCAAACGGGTAAAAAAATATTTCCCCGGCGGCTATCTGTCGCTCAAAGGAAAAAAAATCATCGGAATCGTAGAGAAGCCGGGTGCCGGCCGTGAGCCTGGCGATCTGGTGAATATCGTGGCTCACGTCCATGCCTCGGCCGGTATCCTGCTGGCCGCCCTGAAGGCCTCGAAACCCGTCAAAGATGACGGCTACGAAACGGCTTTGGATCATCTTTTCAAAAAAGAAAGCTACGAAGCCGTGATCTATACGGGTCCGTGGCAGGCGATAAAGTACCCCTGGCATTTGCTGTCTCTCTTGCCGCTTTTTTTGCCGGCAGGCGGTAAGCCGCGCATAGCAAAATCCGCCCGCATACATCCTTCGGCCGTCATCGAGGGTCCGGTGGTCATCGGGGAAAACGTACAGGTTTTCGCGCATGCCACCATCAGAGGTCCGTGCTGCATCGGAGCCGGCACAGTGGTGGCTAGTAACGCGCTGGTGCGCGAAAGCTCCGTCGGGGAAAACTGCGTCATCGGTTATTCGACCGAAGTCGTCAGGTCCATAGTGGCCGGCGGCGTCTGGACTCATTCCAGTTATATCGGCGATTCGGTGGTCGGGACGAATACTTCGTTTGGCGGCGGAACCTACACCGGCAACCTGCGTATGGACGAAGGTGAGATATTTTCAAGCGTCGACGGCGAAAAAATCCCCACCGGTTTGAAAAAATTCGGGGCAGTTATCGGGGCGAATTGCCGCACCGGCATCCATGTCAGCCTGTCACCCGGCATAAAAATCGGTTCCGGCTCGTTCATCAGTTCATCCGCGCTTATCGCCGAAGACATACCGGATAACTCCTTTGTAAAAACAGAAAGCGTGAAAATGACGGTAAGGAAAAACAGGTGGGAGACCAGCATCGGGGATAGGGATGAATTTAGGAAGAAGCTATGAGCTAAAAGGGACCGAGGTGAAAATGTTAAGCACGTCGGTAACCTCGGTCTCTTCTGTCCCCTCGGCAACCTTTTTCCACACCCCCTGTGCATAAATCATAATAAGTTTGCCTGGTCATCTCCTGGGTTACCCACAGTCCTTTTGCTGTTTCTCTTGCAGAAGAGCTCATGTGCCGAAGACCTTTTCATGAAGCTGTGCATCCCTGTTTTCCACACTTTTTCCACATATCGGCCACACAAAAAAATTGCGCAACATGCGGGTGTTTTGGCTTTTTTACCGGTTTTTGTTGAGTATTTTTTTTACTCTCCCGCCTTTCTCCACACTCTCATTCATTATTTTTCCTTTTTTTACAACTCTCCCTTATTACTACTAATTTTTTGTAAACTTTTTTTATTGCTTTTTTAGTAATCAAAAGAGCGACAGTGGAAATTGTGGATTAACTTGATTCTAATCAAAACTTCCTCTTCAATCTGGTTATCATGAAATTTTCCTGCCGAACCGCGGATCTGCTTTCCGGCTTGCAACTCGTAAACCGCGCGATCGGATCGGACCAGGTGTTGCCGATCCTCCAAAACATTCTGATCCATATCGAGGGCAAGCGCTGCACGCTGAGCGCGACGAACCTGGAAGTGTCGATAGTGACCAGCTTCGAAGTAACCATCGAAAACGAGGGGTCGATCACCGTGCCGGCCAAGGCGATTTTGAATTTCATGCAATACAACCAGGACGATGAGGTCGTACTGGAGACCAGTGAGGGGACCCAACTGAAACTGGTTTCAAAGAGGGCGCGCGCTGTTGTGTCCGGAGAAGCATCAAGCGGCTTTCCGACGATTACCGGCATCCAAAAAGAAACGACGCTGGCATTGCCGGTTTTACCGCTTTTAAACGCGTTGAATCTGGTGACGTTTGCCTGCGCCAGGACCACATCCCGCCCGGTCATATCGGGGGTTTTTGTGCGTCTGGAAAAGGGCCAGTTGACGCTGGTCGGAACGGACAGTTACAGGCTTTCGGAGTACAAGATCGGCGTGGACAGTCCGGCCCGCGATATATCATGCATCATCCCGGCCAGATTTCTGGAGGAACTGAAGGCGGTGATCTCGCTCAATTGTGCCAAAACAGAAGATTTGAAAGACGGAGACAAGGGGAAAAAAGGTGAAAAAGCCGGCGATAATGTGGAAATATTTCTGGGGGCGCAGCAAATCGAGGTCCACATCGGCTCCACGAAGCTTTTGAGCAGGCTGATCGACGGGAAATTCCCGGACTATGTCCAGGTGTTGCCCAAAGAAAAAAACACAACGGCGACGGTGGCGGTGAAAGACCTGCTCGGCGACGTGAAACGCATGCATTACTTTGCCAAGGAACAAAACAACAACATCACTTTTGTTTTTGATAAATCGACGATCAATCTTTCAACGAAACAAACACAGATCGGGCGGGATGAATCGATAATAAACGCCAAAATCGAAGGCCAGGAAAACAAGATCGCCATAAGCTCGATCTACCTGATCGACTTCCTTTCCCGGATCGACGCCAAAGAAGTAAGGGTGGAACTTTCGGACAAGATGCACCCCGCGGTATTCCGCCTGGCGGACGGCGGTGAGTTCCTGCATTTGATAATGCCACTCAGGATGTCGGAAGACTGAACATTGAATTTTAAGTAAAATATCTGTATTATCTATTCAGATTTACGTCCTTAAACAGCTTCCTTCGTTTTACGGGGGAAGAGATGTTTGGCTTTAGATTGCCGGAGACGGCGCAAAATTACACGGCCGGCCGGCGTTATCACTCACTTTTTTTATCGGATGCAACCGTCGATTTGTATAGGTGAAAGAACCCATTTGGAACTCTCCGAGCTTCTGAAGGAAAAACATAAAGTGATAATTTCCGGACTGAGCAACGAAACCGCGAAAGCGATGATCGTAAGTCATTTATTGAACATGAATCCCGGGCCGGCCGCTATAGTGACCGAGAACGAGGAACATACGGAATCGCTGAATCATTGGTGCCGGTTTTTCATGCA
Source organism: Candidatus Peribacteria bacterium RIFCSPHIGHO2_02_FULL_51_15 (assembly GCA_001788965.1). Classification (GTDB taxonomy): domain Bacteria; phylum Patescibacteriota; class Gracilibacteria; order Peribacterales; family Peribacteraceae; genus 2-02-FULL-51-10. The sequence continues at coordinate 4,425 of MFXU01000063.1, forward strand.
ACACCCTTTTCATCTCCGTTTTTCAGAGGAACCGTCTACTGAGGAGGTCGGATCGGCGGTCCGCATGATGCGGAGAGAAGGCATAGCCGTGATGGACCGGGCGACCTGGGACCGGCCGCTGCCGTCTTTCAGAGAGCTCAAAGAAAACTCGGTGACGCTCAAGATCGGTGAAAAGATGGATTTCACGCGGCTTTTTTCCACTCTGATCGATATTGGCTATGAACATTCGCCCGACCCGCATTTGCTGCCCGGCCAGTATCGCCGGACCGGGGAAGTGCTGGATATATATCCGGCGGGATCGCCTGGCCAGGCGAAGATCGTCTTCTCATTCGATCAGGTTGAGCAGTTGCGTCTTGACGATGCCGGGGGAAAAACAGAGAGACTGGATGAGTTGACCGTTTATCCTCTGGTTTGGGAAGAGACGCGCCTGCTAAAGGATCAGTTTCCCGAAGGGGCATTGCTCATAACCGATGAGCAGGAGGATATGGCGGTTCCGGAGAATATGCGTCATCTGGCGCTCACGAGTTTCCCCGAGGACACAGGCGAACATGTGCATCTGCGGTATCTCTCGGTTTTGAAATTTTATACACTGCAGGATTTCATAAACGACGTCCGCGACAAGCTTCATCAGGGATGGGTTCTGGTCATCGTAACCAAGCGCTCCGATGAATTGAAAAAAGTCCTGAGTGAGGAATCCATATCGTTTTTGGGCGCGCCGGCGAGAAAACCGGGAAGCATCACTATCGTAGATGCCCAGGAGGACACGCTGCTGCCGCACTCGTTGCAGAATCCTGACCTGAAATGCGCGCTCATCACCGACCGGGAGATCTTCTCTCTAAGGCGGGAAGCGCGGCAGCGTTCGGTGCAGCGTCTGGCGCTGGAATTTATCACCTCGCTGCAGGCCGGGGACTATGTGGTGCATATGGAGCACGGCATCGGGCAGTTTGAAGGGATGACCGGCAAAGTGGTTGACTCGGTGGAGCGAGAATATCTCGAAATCACCTATGCCGAAGGCGACAAGCTTTTTGTGCCGGTCGACCAGGCCGACAAGCTGAGCAAATTCGTTCACGAGGAAGGCTTCGAACCGGTATTGACCCGGCTCGGATCGGTCGAGTGGAAAAAAATAACCAAGCGGGTCTCCGAGGAGACCGAAAAAATCGCGAAAGAGCTTTTGGAGATTTATGCCAAACGCGCCAAGGCCAAGGGCTTTCCTTATCCGGAAGACAATGAAACCCAGCGGAAATTTGACGACGCTTTCCCGTATACCGAAACCCCCGGTCAGGTGAAAGCCATCGACGACATCAAAAAGGATATGGAAAGCGGACACCCCATGGACCGGCTGGTTTGCGGCGATGTCGGTTTCGGAAAAACCGAAGTCGCCATGCGCGCCGCCTTCAAGGCGGTGCAGGGCGGCAAGCAGGTCGCTTTCCTCGCGCCGATCACCATTTTGGCCGACCAGCATTACCGCACGCTTATTAAACGGGCCGAAGGTTTCCCTGTCCGCCTCGAGATGCTCTCGCGGTTCCGTACGACAGCGGAACAGCAGGTGATACTGGAGAAACTGAAAGACGGCCGGGTGGATATAGTGGTGGGGACGCACCGGTTGCTGCAGGATGACGTCGATTTTTTCAATCTCGGACTCATCATCATCGATGAAGAGCAAAGATTCGGCGTAAAACAGAAGGAAAAGATGAAATCACTGCGAGCGTCAGTGGATGTGCTGACCATGACGGCGACCCCCATTCCGCGGACGCTGAATATGGGCCTGCACAAACTTCGGGACATCACGACCATCACGACCCCGCCGCCAGGGCGGCTGCCCATCATCACCGAAGTCCGCAAATACTCCGACGCCCTGGTGCGCGAAGCGATACTGAAGGAGGTGGGCCGCGGCGGTCAGATTTATATGTTGCATAACCGGGTTGAGACCATCGACGCATTCGCGATGAAACTCAAGAACCTGGTGCCGCAGGCATCGTTTATAGTCACCCACGGGCAGCTGAAGCCGGAAATCCTCGAAGAGCGGATTTTGGACTTCAAGAACGGGAAATACAACGTACTGGTCAGCTCGACAATCATCGAAAACGGCATCGACCTGCCGCGGGCGAATACGCTGATCGTTAACGAGGCGGAGAAGTTCGGGCTGGCGCAGCTATATCAGCTGCGCGGCCGCGTCGGCCGCGCCACCGTGCAGGCCTATTCTTATTTTTTGTACCATTCGCAGCGGCTGAAAGATGACGCCAAAAAACGGCTCCGGGCGATAGTCGAGGCCAGCGAGCTGGGCTCGGGCTTCCAGATTGCCATGCGCGACTTGGAGATCCGCGGCGCGGGGGAGATACTCGGCGCCAGCCAGTCCGGCAACATGCAGACCGTCGGGGTCAGCCATTACCTGCGGCTCCTGAAAAATGCGGTGGAAGAGCTGAAGGCCGGCGGCAAGCCCGAGGAAGAAATCCAGGGCACGGTGGAGATAATACTGCCCTTCGAGGCGCTGCTGCCCGGCTATTACATCCCGGACGAACAGGAAAAAATAAACGTTTACCAAAAACTGGCAGGCAGCGAGGACGAAGAGATGCTGCAGGAATTCGAGGAGGATCTGAAGGAGGAATACGGGCCACTGCCCAGGCCTTCGGAAAACCTGATACGAATACTGCGGCTCAGGATGGCCGCCCGCCGGGCCGGCGTTCAGCGGATCAAGATGGAAACGGTTTCTTCAAGCCGTAGGGATCTGATCTTGTCTCTTTCGCCACGGGTAACGGCCAATGAAATAATGCAGCTTTTGCAGCGCTGTCCCCGGTGGCGCATCAGCGGATCGACGCTGCGGCTGGATGAAATAGAGATTGAGAAAGCCGCCGGGTCAAAAGAATGGCTTGATGAATTGACCGAACAGGTAAAGGCTCTGGAAAAGAATAAAAAGGAGAAGAGTAAAAAGGAACCCCAGGCAGAGGCGGTTGAGAAATAATGAAAAGGAAACCGATGAATCCGAGGCCGTAGAGACACCCGGGGCGTCTCTACAAAACCAATTACATTCCTTATTATACCATTTTGCATTTAAAACATAACTAATCGGTCATTCGTAACGGCATCATCTCGTACCGCGTAGCGTTTACTCAAGCCAAGAACTCCATACCGCCAGCGCGTCTGATTAAGAACGTTTTAAACGCGAAGTGGTATTACTCGGATCCTTCGATTTCTTTTCCAGGGTAAAATAAATTCAATGTCCGCCTTCTCGTTCATCCTCACCATCGTAGGGCTTTGCGTTTTCGAGACGATTTCCTCGATCGACAATGCGATCATCAATGCCGAAGTGCTGGGCACCATGCAGCCGAAAGCGCGGAAATGGTTCCTTTTTTGGGGGCTTCTGTTCGCCGTTTTCCTGATTCGCGGCACGCTGCCGTGGCTCATAGTCTGGCTCACGACGCCCGGCCTCGGCCCCATGGAAGCGCTCACCGCGACTTTTTCAAATGATCCGCGCGTGATAGCGGCTGTCGAGCATTCCGCTCCGCTCTTACTCGCCGGCGGCGGGACTTTTTTGGTGTTCCTCTTTTTTCACTGGCTGTTCCTCGAGGACAAAAATTACGGTCTGCCGCATGAAAAGTTTTTCGTCGCCCAAGGGGTCTGGTTTTACGCCGTTGTTTCCATACTGCTTTCGGCAATCGTCTGGTTCGCGCTCAAAACCGACCCATTGATGGCCTTCGGCGCGGTGGTCGGGTCGACCGCTTTTTTTATAACCCACGGGTTCAAGGAAAACGCTGAAAAAAGCGAAGAAAAGCTGCTCCAAAAAGGCCGCTCGGATATCAGCAAGATTTTCTATCTCGAGGTGATAGACGCGACCTTTTCGATCGACGGGGTTCTCGGCGCTTTCGCTTTTACACTCTCGGTGCCGCTGATTTTGATCGGCAACGGGCTGGGTGCGATCGTGGTCCGGCAGATCACCGTGGGCAATATCGAGCGGATCAAAAATTACAAATACCTGAAAAACGGAGCGATGTACTCGATCCTTTTTCTCGGTGCCATAATGCTCTTTGACGCGTTCGGTGTGGAGATCCCGCAGTGGGTCTCGCCGGTCACGACATTCACCGTTATCGGTTATTTCTTTTGGAAGTCGAGGAAGGCTTTATTCAATGCCTAAAATATCTCTGTGATACCACTTCGCGTTTAAAACGTTCTTAATCAGACGCGCTGGCGGTATGGAGTTCTTGGCTTGAGTAAACGCTACGCGGTACGAGATGATGCCGTTACGAATGACCGATTAGTTATGTTTTAAATGCAAAATGGTATCACCCTGCAGTCCGTGATCTCTGTATTTCTCGGGCAAGGTCTCTCCGGAAGCGAGCATATCGATGACGGTAGCCAATTTATCCAGTTTGTACACCGATTTTCCAAGACGACGGAGATCTTTACGGAACCCTTTTGTGTACTTACGAAAGTATTGTTTCACTGTTTCATGATATCTTTAAACATCGCTTTCGTGGATAAGTATCTCTTGCCATGTTTCTTTGCCCATGCCATCTCCTTTAATATTCTGGCCTCTTCCTCGGGGGTAAAGCCGTTTTCTGTTACGATCTCGAAAGGAATCCCTTTTTTTTCAATGATTCGCACTAGATAGATATTTATTGCAGTGGACAGATCCATGCCAAGTTTGTTCAGGATCAGCATCGCTGTCCGTTTTATTTTTTCATCTGTTCTGACCTGGATCGTTGTCATGGTTTCAATATATATGGGAGTTATTATGATGTCAATACATTGTCATTACAAATGGCTTACCAGCCGTAGCAAAGAGGACATGACTGATGGCTGCGCCACGTGATCGCGTAGCGATTTTACGTGGTGGTCCTGGCGGGAATCGAACCTGCATTTACCCCTTAGGAGAGGGTCGTTCTATCCGTTGAACTACAGGACCAGACGAAATGAAAAATGAACAATGTACAATGAACAATGTTTTTTTGGCTTAGACAAACCAAACATGAGTCTTTCGTAATTTTACATTGTACATTTTACATTGTACATTTATTTCAGTATCACCACCTGCCTCGAATCCGTCGGCAGGGTGGAGGGCTTGACCTTCAGCTCCGCTAGCGGCTCTATCTGGGTCAGGCCGCAGACTTTGGCGACTCCGGCGAGATCCCCGCCTTTCACTTCGAAGAGCAGTATCACCCGCGGGTCGGCGGCTTCCACGAGCGCGGTGATTTTTTTCGGATTATCGGCGGCGAGGACCAGCACGTCCACGTCGCCCAGCTTCTCGAGCTCCGCATCGTTCCAGTCCAGCACCGGAGTATCGATGAAGCCCATGCGGAGCCCGCCGGTTACGCATGAATAGGATATCTGGCGGCCAAGCTCCTGGCCGATGGCGCGGACGGTGACGCCCGAGAAGTCATATTCGCCGGGCCAGCTGAGGATCTTTTTGCTTTGGAGCTCTTCCTCCGGATGGCTCAAAAGAGCCCAGGCGTCCTTTGGCGGCTGGGACGGGAAAACAATGAATTCGGCAGTCTCGGTCGAGACTTTGCAGGCGGCGTGAGGGGCGGAGGAGAGGGTGATCATAAGCTGGGAGACTATAACACGAATTGAACGAATAATTGATAATTGACAATGAACAATTGACAATTAATTCAAGTCGAGAGAGGAATGAAATTTGGGGGAATTTTCAATTGTCAATTTTTTTAAAGTTCTTCTCTCACAATATCCGCCCCCAGTGATTTCAGTTTGTGTTCCAGCCGGTCGTAGCCGCGCTCGATGTAACGCACATCAGTCACGATTGTCTCGCCCTCGGCGCAGAGCCCGGCCAGCACCATGGCGAAACCGGCGCGGATGTCATTTGATGGCACCTGGCGGCCGTGGAGCGGAGTCGGGCCGATGATCAACGCCTGGTGTGAATTGAGTATTTCGATCGAGGCGCCCATCTTTTCCAGCTCATAGAGGTATGCCATCCGGCCTTCGAACAGCACCTCGAAAATACGGCTGACTCCGGTGGCCTGGGTCAGAATGACGCCGAACGGCGCCTGTAGGTCAGTCGGGAACCCCGGGAAAATATTGGTCTGCAGACGGACGGCGTTGAGCCGGGAATTCGTTCCGTCGATGAAAAGTTCGTCGGCTTTATCCCAGGAAAATTTACCGCCTGCGCGGCGCAGCGCGTTCAAAAAGAAAAGCAGATGCCTGCGCTCGGCGCCCTGCACGGTGATTTGGCCGCGGCTGGTGATCCCGGCCAGGATCATCGCTCCTGCTTCCAGGTAATCCGAGGTGACTGTGTGTTCGGTTGCATTCAGCCTGGAACCTCGGCCGCGGACAGTCAGCGTGTGCGAACCGATGCCGCCGACAGGCACGCCGGAAGCGGCCAAAAAACGGCAGACGTCCTGGACATGCGGCTCGGATGCGGCCAACTCGATGTGCGTTTCTCCGGGCAGGAGCGCGGCCAGAAGCAGCAGGTTTTCAGTCGCGGTCACCGAAAATTCCGGCAGTATCACCTCGCCGGCCCGGGCTCTTCCTTTGAGGTGCAGGCACGCATCGGTGCTGAGGTCTTTTATCCCCAGCTGGGCGAAAGATTCGATATGCGCGTCCACCGGCCGCTTGCCCAGCACGCAGCCGCCCGGGTAGGACATTTTAACTTCACTGAAACGGGCTAAAAGCGGACCCAGCAGGACTATCGATCCCCGCAGCTTGGAAACCAGCTCATGGGTAATCGGCCTATTTTCCAGCCGGTCGGTATTGATGCAGACGATTTCGTCTTCCCGGTGGATTTTAGCACCCAGAAATTCCAGTATCTTGAGCATGGTGGAAATATCCCTGAGCCTCGGCACGTTTTTGAAAACAGTGTCGCCCCGGCAAAGTATCGATGCGGCGAGCAGCGGCAGCGCGGCATTTTTCGATCCGCTGATCCGCACCTCGCCCTCGAGCGGAGTGCGGCCCTGGATACGATATTGGATATGGGTTTCGGGCTCCTCTCTTGGGGCTCGCATTTGTTCGGTTGCCTTGCGTATCAGGTCTCCGGAAATGACTGCAGTTTCTTTCTCCGGACGCACGGAAAACCCGCGACTTGGTTGGCGAGGGGAGGGCATGGGGGAAGGATAGAGTAAACCGGAGTTTCTCACAATTCAAGAAGTGGTGTTTTAGGGTTGGGGCTTGGGTTAGGGTTGGAACAAACTTTCCAAACCCCAATCCCAACCCTAACCCTTTTTCTTAAGAAAACTTTCAGCCAGCAATAAACCTGCGCCGATGGTTATCGCCGCATCGGCCAGGTTGAAAACCGGGAACGAGCCGACTGAGATGAAATCCGTGACTGCGCCGATAAGCGCGCGGTTAACCAGGTTGCCGACTGCGCCGCCGATAATAAAGCCGAATGCCACGGAAAGGAATTTGGTCAGTTTGGTTTTAACCGCTATAAAGCAGACCGCGATCAAAGCGCCGGCCACCAGTATTTCCTGAAGCGGCGAAGGCAAGGCGATCGAGAAAGCGATGCCGCGGTTATGTGAGAGGCTAAGCTGGATGAATTCCCCGATTATCGGTATTGCCGAAGTCATCTGTTCGGCGATGAGCGCCGCGCCGAGCGAGGCCGAGGCGGTGACCAAAGCGACTGAAGCGAGGAGAAGCATTACCATAAAGTTCAAGGGGAGAGACCAATAACCAGAAACTTCAAGACGTTCCATGATATAGTACGCGCGTGACGGGAGCCGAAATAATCGCGCACTGGCGGAAACGAGCGGCGGAGTCTCTGCGCGTAGCGGAGCGCACTCATGAGGACGGTTATTTTGCGCATGCGCTTTTTAATTGCCATCTTGCCGTAGAGAAGGCTTTGAAAGCGAGATTCATGGAGGAGCACCAGGCCGAACCCCCGCCGACCCACGATCTTTTTTTTGTGGCCAAAAAACTGAAACAGCCGTGGACGGAGAACGAGAAGGAGCAGCTCGGATATCTGACGCAATATGCCGTCGCCTCCCGCTACGACGATCCTCATTGGGCGCAACATGAGGCCACGCAAGAGAACAGCGCCCGTTGGATCGCGGTCGCCCGGGTTTTCCTTTCCATTTTGCAGCCATGAATAGGGAAGACGGCATGCGCATTGCCCGGCGATTCAAGCGGCTGCTACTGAAGCGCGGTTATCCTGTACAGCGAGTCGTCCTCTTTGGTTCCGTGGCCAGAGACAGCGCCCGGACGGAGAGCGACATTGATATCGCAGTCGTCACTCTGCCGTTTCTTAAGTCTCAGATGCAGGAAAACGTAAAGGTATTTCTCCTGAGCAAAGACATCGATTTGCGCATCGAAACCGTGACACTCCACCCCGAGGATTTTGACCAACCGTTCTTCACACTGGGAGCCGAAATCCGGCGCACGGGGATAGATGTGTAATCACAAGGAGATATTTTCTGGTTTTCTTTACAAGCTTCGCGCGCTTGAGCTCGTTTCCGCCAGGCACGCCGGGATCAGTTTTTCCTCCATCGAATTGTAGCGGCCCTGCCCGGTCGAATAATCGGGCGAGCAGTAGTCCCGCCAGAAACCCGGGTCTGCCGATTCCATGGAAGGATCGCAGAAACATTTTTTCTGCGCCTTGTCTTCGACGTAAATGCCGCTGACATAGGGCTGGCACCAGGGATTGAAAGTCCGCTTAAGCACCGAGTCCAGAGTCTTTTGGCACGGGCCGTCGACGCAGGAGCGGAGCAGGAAATAAGCGAGGTCCGGTATGTATTTTTCCGGCAGAAAACCGGCGTCTTCATCGGGGGGACCGGCTGCGTCCGAAGCCGGGGTGACGATATTTACGAACGCGTCCACCGCGTCGGTGAAATCCTGGTTTGTATCCCGGCCGAGGGTCATGGCGTCGCGCGAGACCGCTTCCAGTATCCCCACTTCGTTTTCGATGTTGGCCGACACGTCGCGGCTTATTCGCGGGTATTCACGCTGAAACTTGTAGTTGAAGAAATAGGTTTCGGCCGTGAGGGTCGTGATGTCCTGCGGCAGGGGACGACTGCGGCCGATCTGGTCTTTGCGCTGGATGAAAGCCCGGTCCAAGATGGCTGGATTCGGGTTCGTCAAAAACAGGTCGTAAGTGTTTCGAAGCAAAATCCCCAGCGGCAGCCTGGAGCTGTCCTGAGGGTCGTATGATCCGCCGGGATTCAAGTTTATCCGGTCGAAATAATCGGGGGCGCCGATGAAGATCGATTCCAGAAGCGATGCCGGGTTGTTCGTAGCCATGCCGCCTGGGAAAGCACCCGAGGCCGCCTGTGGCAATGTCGGCCTCAGGCATCCGCTTTTCGCTTCGTGCGGCGCCATGGGGGCGGCGGGATCGAAGGCCGATAGCGGCCATCCAGGGAAAAGAGTCAAAGTGTTTCTTATCTGGTTGTATAAAGTTTCCGAATAAGAACGCGACGCAGTCAGGAAGTTTTGCAGGCTTGAAGATTCCTGCATAAGGAGCGGATCACCATTCAGCATCCCCAAAACCGTGGAGTCGCAGCCGTAGCTCCGGATATCGGTGACCGGGACGGGATCCGGAATCTGTGCGCCGGATGCCAAAACATATCCGTAAGAATGCGGTCCGTAATCGGTGGTGTAGGGACAAATTGGCGTGCTTGAGTTGCTGTCGTCTACCGGCTGCGACGCGCTCTGCCACAAATTTAAATCATGGAAGGGATATCTGTATGCCAGGCGATCATCGCGGTAGGTCGGATTTTCACCGCCGAGCATCAGCGAAGCCATCGCTCCCGCGACGAAGCCGTAATTGTCGCGGGTCGCCCCGGCTTCTTCGAGCCGGCCTGCGCCTATCGCGGTATTGAGTTTTCCCCGCAGTATTTCGAGCTGTGCCTCGAGCAGACGCCGGTCGTATTCGAAACAGACGGTCTGTTCGCGCAAAAATTGCGATTCCATCGCCAGATCCCGCACGGTCATGATCCAGAAACTAGCCATCGATTTGGTGCTCTGGATCGCGGCTATCACGGTGTTCGGCTCGGTGTTTGTGCCGCCCAGTCCGGACGCCATGCTTAGGCCTTCGTTTGAACGCTCGATGACTTTCTGGACCCAGGGGGAAAGCGCTGTTTGAGCGTGGACGGCGATTGGCATCATAGAAAAGAGAAGGCCGGAAACAATCGACAATTGACAATTAACAATTGACAATTTTTTAAATTTCCAAGCCTGATTTTCCCGTAAATTTTTCAAGAGGAACTGGAGGAAGATTGGATGGGGCCCGTCCACGGGCAGGGGGTTTTGGTGAGCGGGCCGTTTTTCAGTTCGAGTACCAGGTTGGTTATTTCATTTACAAAATCCGTAAGCGCGCCGAAAACGATCCTTTGGACCTGGCCCGCCTGGTTCTCCGCCGCCCGCTCGCCGATGATCGCGCCAATCGTTACGATCTGCTCCTGGGCCGCTCCGGTAACGAGCGCATCCATACTCATCCCGTAAGCCGTGAAGATCTGTTCTATGTCGGGTGAATTTGCTTTCCGGTTGTTCCGGTAAGCGCAAAAGCCGGCCAGTGGATGGGGGGCGTTTCCGTTTTGGATACAGTAAAGCCGGGTGTAATCGATCGCCAGCAGATGGCCGATATATTCCGGGAGTGAGTAAGAGGTTATATGGGGTTCCGCGGTGTAGGTTCCCAGATGTGGATCTGGCCTAATGCATGCCAAAAAGGGCGAAGTCGCCTCATTTGCCAGCACGGTGTTGCGGTTTCCAACCAGCGTGTGACCCGACAGCGACTGGATCAGACAGTGTTCGATGTAGCAGGCGTGCGAGGAGACGGAGTCCTGATAGAAAATTTTCGTTTCCGGCGCGCAGCTTTTATTTAAGTCAGCGGGCTTGAGCGCCGGGTTGAGCTGGCCGAAATGCGCCGGATCTTCCACCGGAGTTCCGTCATCCAGGAAAAGTCTTTTCAGGTCCGCGCAACCCCGTGGGCCTGCCTGCGGGCTCTTTGTTTCGGGATTCGCGGGACATTGTTTGAGGGTTATGGCATTCGGCCCCGAGTCGGTGCAGCCTTCTTTCAGCCCCGGCAGGGGATGGCACAGATAACCGAAGCGGCCGGTAGTTCGGCTGCAGACCGGCGACTTTATGGCGGGATCATTCGGCGCCGCCGATCCGCCGTAGCTGAACGGGTAAGCCAGTGTTTCGCTCCCTGGCGCCAACCGGGGAAACTGGTCCGCCGGCTTGATATTCATCCGGATGAAGTGAACCGGATACTTATAGAATATTCCGATATCATCCCCCCTGGCCCAGAGCCCGATATTCGGAGTTTTCAGGCCGGGCATGATGAATTGGCCGATGGCTTCAGGATCTCCGGCGATCCCCAGCTTGCCGGCGACATCTTTCAGCGCCTGGCCCACCTGGTCGGCGATGCCTGAAAAATTCGGATCGGCCTCTCTCAAGTCACGGAAATAACCGTGCTGGTATCTCACTATCGCCCGATCTAAGTCCAGCGGACTCAGACCCGACATTATCGAGTCAAGCGTTTCCACATCTTTCCCGGCTGTATTATTCCACGGAAAGACGATTCCGCCCGTGCCGATCCAGGCGCGGACCAGGAGCATCGATGTCACCCCCATGTCGTACGCACGCCCGGGTTCGTCTGCGAGGGCCAGCTCAGCTCCGTCGGCGATGGTCAGGAGGTCGGTAGCGAGCTCGCTTGTGTCCTGCTCGGCGGCGATAAGAGCCAGGATGTCCCGCCTGAGGCTCATGCACGACTGGCCGGTAGCCATGCCGCCGGTGATGAATTCGATAGCTTCCCCGCTGGAGTCCACCCGGTCGGTGCAGAGCTTTTCCAGTTTGTATTCCAGCGCGTAATCGATATCCCCCGGATAGAGCCGGATGCCGTGACCCTGCCAGGTTTTCATTTCATCGACGACGAATTGCCGGATCATGTCGGTCGGATAAACTTTCCGGTCGGTGGATGCGGCTTCGGAGTAGATGGTGTCGTAGATGGAGGTTTGAGCGAAAACGCTTAGTGGGGTGATAGCGAAGGCTAAGAAGACTAATTGACAATTGACAATTGACAACTGACCCCACTTCGCCAAGGCTTCGAGGGGCGGGCATTTAAATTTAGACTTTGGCCTGGTTTCGCTTATATTATCTGAGATTCCTCTCTCCACCGCAGTGGAGAGAGGTGTCCCGCAGGGCGGAGTGAGGACGGGCTGATGATGGCGATAGAACAAATTCAAAAAAGAAAGGGAGGAATTATTTGTACTTCCGATCATGAATTGAAGTAACTGCGTCCCAGATCTTTGGCATGCAGCTGGTGGCATCCGCGATCAGGCTCATTTCAGCCCTGAAATCCATCGAAGCCCGGTGCAGACAGATCAGATTTCGGGCGGCCGCGTAATTCATCTCGTATGACCTGAGGACATGCAGCGTCCGCTCCAGAGCGACACGGGCGCGGTGGCGCTCGACGCTTATTTTGTCGCTAAAAGTTTCCGGCCGCGTGGCGAGATCGCGGATGGTGGTGCCGGGACAACTGGACAGCCCCACTCCGCCGCAGGGCTGATCGATGTCGTTATTCGATATCACCGCATCTATGTCGGCTTGCTGAAGGCGGACCAGTTTGCATTCGTATTCCCGCAGGTACTCCGCGAGCACCGAGGCAAACGATTCGAACAAGACCGGACGCAGTTTGTAATTTTGTCCGGAGAGAGCGGCGCTTCCATCGGGATAATGCCAACCGGGGAGACGGCTGGCCAGGGACGAAAGCTCGGGCATCGATTCCGGTTCGGTGCATTTCCAGAGGTCCGGCCTTTCGAAATACTGCTGGCGTTCCTTCACCACACCGGAAACTTTTTCATGGTATTTTTTCATCACAGCGGTCAGATTGTTCATACCTTCGAACATCGTCCCGGCGTCGCTGCAGGTTCTGAGACTGTCTTCGGATGACGAAGACACTCCGGGTCCGGAGAGGCCGACCAAAGCACCGCGGAAATCGACCTTCGTGAGCGCTACGACAACAGCCAATATCAAAGCCGTAAAAACCAAAAATTTATGCTTTTTCAGAGTCGCCGTAAAGCCGCTTATAAACCGCGTTTTCTTCATATGGAAATATCCACGGAGGAGGAAGACGAAGATTTGGAAGTCGATGACAAGCCCGAATTATCGGGGAAATCGCACTGGCCGATAAAACACGGGATCTGGTGCAGCCGTCCGAGCAAGTTGATCATGTCGCGTACCGGCTCCATCACGTATCTCGGAAGCTCTCTGGTCAGACGGTCTATCATCCCCGCAAACTGCATGGTCGCCCGGTAGCCGGAGTCGTAGGCCACGGCCAGCTGCAAAACCCTGCGTTCCAGCCTCAGCGAGTCTTCGATCATCTGGTTGCAGTAACCGGCCAGAGTCACGGCGTCGTCGTTCATCCCTGCATCGCTAGTATCGTCTCCCGCCAGATAACACTCGTCATAGCGGCTGACCGTGACTTGCGCGCAGCCGAGCGGGCGGACATCGAGCAGCCCGCCTTTCATCCCGATGGACTGGGCCATGGTTTCGCAGATGGCGACATCCTGGCAACGCAGTACGCGGTAGCTCTCTACGATCGGCGCCACCAGTTCCGATGTGAGCCGGCCTTTCGTTTCGAGAATCCCCAGTCTTTCTTCGGATACTTCCCCGCCGGTCAGGACTTTGAATTTTCCGTCGCGATCCTTGCGGCTGCCGAAAATATGGGACCGGAATTCATCATGGGTCTGGCTCAATTCGTTCACTATTCTGTTGCGGCAGGTTTGGGAGGTGGTTTGCTGGGCGTGAACGGCAACAGGGATGAGGAAAAGGAAGGCTGATAAAATGATAATTGACGATTGACAATTGACAATTGGCTTTTTGTTTTTGCCAACGGCCAATTGCCAACGGCCAATTGCCTTTAATTTCAAGGAGAGCTTCATTCCGAGTGGGAGAATAGATCAATATGCACCGGCAGCGTTATTCTCTGGAAGATGCGGTTCAGGATTTCCGTCGGCGCATCCAGGTACGGATTTTTCGTTTCGTCGGGCGGATCCAAAAAACAGAACGGGCAGGTTTCAGTCTGCAGCTTGTCGGCGAGCGTGTCGAAAACCCCGGTGGCATTTGTCACGAACCATTGCCAGCCGTAGCGGGAGGCGTCTTCGGGAGCCAGCGGCAGGCAGACCAGGTCTTCGTGGCAATCCATCCCCAAGGAGTTCGGGTAATCTTCATTCAGCCTGGCCACCCGCCCTCCAGCGTCCTCCAGCCGGATCGTCGACCAGCGGGAAAACATCCGGGCCAGTCTTTCTTTCAGGTCATTTTCGATATGAATGATTTTCCTGCGGTTTCCGACGCTGTCATCCGGCGCTATCTCGATGCTCGGCGAAAAACGGCAATACGCCCCGCGCATGCTGCTCCTGTCTTCCCACGGCCCATCGTCTGCAGGGGGCGGAACACCGGCCAATACCTGATCCTCTTCCAAAATCTGCGCGCCGATGTCTTTGCCGTCGATCCGCTTCCTGAATTCCCGCAGTATCCGTATGGCTTCGGCCAGGCCGCCGGTGGTTGCGGGAGTGAATGACGGCGGCGGGCTCGGCAGATTCACGGTAGGAACCGGGAAATTATCGAAGATGGTTTCATCCGGCAGAACGGGCAGATCGGGGAATTCTTCGGGCGAGGGCGGCACGCCGGCTGTCGGTGGCAGTGGCAGCCTGAGCTTCACCTGCACCGGCCAAAGTACCGGGACCTTTAGCCCGCCGGTCGAGAATCCCATTTCCGAAAAATCGATGAGCTGGTCATGGGGCTGCTCGAAATCCAGAGTCTTCAGGTCTTCGGGGAGATAATCCAGATTTCTTTTCTCGTACTGCCTCCGGTCGCCCCACCAGTTGTCGAGCAGCGAATAAACCGGGACGGAATAACGCTGGTTACCGCACCAGCTCAGCTGGCATTCGTCGGCCTGGAGCATGGCGCGCGAGATCTGTTTCCAGATCCACTGCAGTCTTTTTCTTTGGACGGTCCGTCCGTTTGACTGGCTCAGCGCGCCGGCGTTGGCCTGGTACCACTGCGCGATGTAATTTTGTATCTGCGTGTGTATGCCGGTCAGGCGGCCCAGGTGTTTTGCCAGCGCGTTTCGCATCAGCCGTTCCTTTTTCACCGCCTGCAGATATTGCTGCAGTTTGGCGATCAGCGGGTCGGCCATGCCGGAATAAGAAAACCGGTTCTCGAGACGGGATTGGCGGTCTTCCTGCATCTTCCACTGCCGCCATTCGAAAATCCTGGTGTTGATTTCATCTTCCGATGCCAGCGGCACGAGAAGCGGGATGCGCACTTCTTTCACCGGCGTCATCAGGTTCCGCGTGAGTGAAGCGAGCAGAAGACCCACATCTTCCGGCCCGGCCAGGAGCGTCATTTCGACGAGTCCGCTTGACTTGGAAGTCAGCCCCCGGACGTATTGGAACAGGGGATCATTTACGCTCAGTCCGACGACGAATTCGGAAGGCATCACCAGTTTTACCGTGGGATTGGAGGTCATTTTCAAAAGTTCTTTTTGCTGGTCTTCCCAGAAATTCGACAGCTTCCTTTCCGCAGTATCGTCAAACATGTCGGTCCTGATCCGGTCGGGCGTGGTCATCGCGGCTTTTTGCCTGGCGGGCAGCATGGTCCCGAATATTCCGGAGAAGTCGGCGGGGTTTGAAAAAGCCTTTTGGAGATCTTTCAATTTTTCGGCATCGACCATCGAGAGATTCGTCCGGTCATCGGCCACCCAGGGTTCGGGGACGGTTCGGGCGTCGCGCCGGACTTCTTCCGCCATGCGGGGCTTATAACCTTCTTTCTGCATGCGTTTATCCGAATCCGCCCACTCGGGCCTGTCCGGATTTTGCTCGTCATTTTTCTCCTCCCCGGTGAGATTGTTTTTTGATCCGGAGACGACGAACTCGCATTGCTCGTCGATCCGGTCCAGCACGCAGCGCTTCGGATCGTTTTCCAGGTAATACTCATAACACTCGGCGCGGACGTCCCATTCCTTCACGTTGTTCAGCCCGTCCGGATCGCGGTACTCGGTTATTTTGATTCCTGGTTCCTTGTACGAACCGGCGTAGTGCCGGTAGAAGGAGCTTTTTATCCCGTACTCGTATCCAAAGACACTTATGTTTCCGGATGAATCGCATTCCGTGAGCTTGCTGTCGAAAACAGGTATGAGCCGCACGCCGCACATCTCCGGTGACGCGGCCGTGGTCCGGCATTCCTGCCCGTTACATTCCTTCGTATAAGGATCATCGAAACAGTATTTTTTTACGGGCGGCCGGGGACAGGCCGGATTCGCGGCGGGATGCGGGGCCTGGGCCGACAGAAGCTTGAACCAGTCGTAGAGTTTGCGGCACCAAGCCGGCGTGGCCTTCGAATAGTCGTCGAAACGCATGCACCAAAAATGCGGATTGATGTCGATGTAACCGTCGCCGTCCACGACTTCCAGCGAGACTTTGCTGTTTATGTCATTTACATCGCCCTCAATTTTCATTTTCAGGTCTTTCCCCATTTTCTGCAAATCCTTGTCCTGCATTTTTTGGCCGTTTTTCTCTATGTAGATGCTGCAGGCCGAAATGTAACCCCAGGCCGAGTCCGGGAAAGAGTAATCGCCGCGTATCCCCAGTCCGCCGGTGGCCGAACCCAGCGGATCAATATTTTCCCTGCCGGCAACGTCGGGGCTGATATCCGGCAGGGGCACCGAGCCGTCTTTCACTTTGGTGCCGTCGACCGTCACATGAGTATCGGAAACGAAGCCGCCGCAATCGACCGACTCGATTTTATTCCTTACCTCATCCGCACCGAACCGCGCGTCCTTATATGACTGCGGCTCGTTCATCTTAGGCTTGAACCGCGCGGCCCAGACGACATCGATGCTCACGAGGAGCAACGCGGCCAAAAGAGAAAAAAGAATCCGGCGCGGCATAAAATGAGGGCAGTCTAATGATAGCAGTCCGTAAGATATAATTCGGCAACCCTGAAATTGTTGTAACTGCTCACTGACGCTGCGGATTATCGGGCGAATAAATTCGCTATTTTCCCCTTAGTTAACCGCCGATTTAAATCGGCGGTTAACTAAACACGAGAAAGCGGAATTTATTCCGCAAAGAGCTGCTGGTTGTTTCTCACAAGTTTATTTCAGACTCAGTGAGCGGTTACAAATTGCTAAATTGTTAAATTGTTAAACATCAACTTTCGTTCGTTTAACTTTCTCTGCCATAAAATAATTTTAATTTTATTCAAGTTCTTTCGTTTGCCTATACCTTTATGTGGTGTACGATCGTTCACATAAACAGGCTGAGGCCTCCTTTAATTCCATTCCCCACTCAGAGATGTTCTCTCTAAACCGCATCGACATCATCGGCTACCAGACACAGCCTTTACTCGTCCGTCAGACGCCATCCGGGACCAGCGTCACGGATCTTAATCTGGTGATCCCGTATTCTTTTAAAAACGACAAAGGCGAAACCCTTTCCGGCCGCAGCTTCCAGACTGTCACGCTCTGGGGCTCTATGGCCGATATCGCCGGCCAGTATGTCAAGCCGGGAGCACAGCTTTTTATCTCCGGCCGCCTGCAGACCGACAGCTGGGAAGATACCCAATCGGCCGAGAAACGCTCAAAAACAAAAGTTGTGGCTTTGGACATGATCTTTCTCGATCCGAAAGACGGACAGAGGGAGCCTGCGTCCGAAGCCGCGCCGTTGCTTCACTGTCTGAATCGGGCGCAAGTGATAGGAAATGTGACCAAGGATCCAGAAATGCGCACCACGACCGGCGGGCAGAACGTACTTACAATAGGCGTGGCGACCAACGAAAAGTGGCGCGACAAAGCCACCAAAGAAACCAAAGAACGGGTCGAATTTCATTCGGTAGTCATCTGGGGCGAGCTGGCCAAGGCGATTTCGGCATCGGTAAAGAAAGGCCAGCGGATTTATGTCGCCGGCCGGGTGCAGACCCGCACATGGGAGACGCAAGCCGGACAGAAGCGGGCGACGACCGAGATAATCGCGGACAGCGTATCTCTTCTCGGTACAAAAAATCGCGAGATAGCGGCATCGATCCAGACGGAAGCCGTAGCCCAAAAAGCCGCTCCGGATGCGGCAGTAGATCCAACCGAGCCGCCGGCCGCGGCAATCGCCGCCTCGATACCAGAGATAAATTACGAATCCGAGATAAAGCCGGAGGATTTGCCGTTTTAGGCGCGGCGATCAAACTTGAAATTTACCCCGTCCATCGGAGGCGGGGTTTTTGGAAAAACAGTTGTGTTAAGAACGTAGAGACGCCCTGAGAGGGCGTCTCTTTTTCTAATTTTTCATTTGAGACGCCCCAACATTATCAGTATCTTACCTTTCCATTCTTTTCAAAAAACCTCATCTCGACCTCTTTCAATCCCGGCACGGACGTGCGGACTTTATCGACAATCGAAACTGCGTCTTCGTAAGTTCCCTTCCCCTCGAAATTCAAAAGGAAATTCGCGTGTTTTTCGGAGATCTGCACTCCGCCGGATTTGTAACCGCGCAGACCCGCGGCGTCGATAAGTTTCCAGGCCGGAGTACCGTCACTCAGTCCCTTGAAGCATGAGCCTGCCGTACGGCCGAAGAGCTGAGTTTCTTTGCGATGGTTCAGGAGTTTTTTTATTTCTTTCTCTATTTCCCGCGGTTCCCTTTTCGGCGGCGAAAAAACCGCTTCCCAAATGATTGTTTCCGGGAGGATTTTAAATCTGCTTTCACGGTAACCGAAACCACATTCAAATTTCAAAAAAGTTTTCCATTTACCGTCCTGGAAGACTTCGACCCCGGTTAAAAAAGAATCAATCCAGATACCTTTTGGCCCCTGTCCGGCATTGCCGAACACCGCGCCTCCCACTGTTCCCGGTATCCCCGCAAGTGCGGATAAGTCCAGGCCTTGCCCGGCCATTTCGCTGATAAAAGTCGCCAGGAATTTCCCGGAGCCGACACGGATTTTATCTCCGTTGTTTTCAGACGAATTGTTATTTATGTGGACCACCAGGGCTTCGACGCCTTCGTCCGGGAAGACCGTGTTGGATCCCGCGCCGAGGATAACGAGCGGCAAATTTTTTTCGGTTCTGAATTTCCAGGCCGTCTCGACATCTTCCTTCGTTTTCAGTTCGGCGAAATACCGGGCGCTTCCGCCGATGCGCATCGTGGTCTTCGGAGCAAGCGAGATATTTTCAAAAACTTCCATTGAATAATTGCTAAATTGCTAAATTGCTAAATTGTTCGCCAGCCTTCGCCCAACCTTCGTTAAAGCTATGGCCGGCAGTCCGGGCTATGATCGGCAAGCAAGCGAAAACATGAGTTGTTGCCTGCCAGCAATTAAGCAATTTAGCCATTTAACAATTTCCCAACAAAATAATTCCGACCTGCAATCAGCGCATAATCAAATCAGTGATTTTCTCCATCGACTCGTACAACTTATTTTGTTTTTGGGTTTTCTGTATTTTCAGAAGTGCGGATACGACTACCGCGACGACCAGGAATACGCCCAGGACGATATAAAGATCTTTGTCCTGCGGGCGCACTTCAAACAATGCCAAAGCGACGAAAGTCAGCACCGTGAGAAAGATGCCGCCGAGTATTCCCATGCCAAAAGTAACCAGTATCAGTTTGCCGCGGTCCTCCTGCCGGTCATCGGGCGCCGAGGCGAGAGCCGTCAAAAGCTCGGAACCGACGATGACCGGGTCCTCGGAGCATTTTTTGAACAAGGTCTGGACCTTGCGCTGGAGAATCAGACCGACAAAAGTCCGGAAAGGGACGGAGGTCTTTCCCTCTATCACCGCCTTGTTTCCATCGGACTTGATCTCGACTTCCGTGTCGCTCATAAAATGCAGTTTACCAGAATCCGGGCATGGCAATTGATAAATTTTCAATTGTCAATTGTCAATTGTCAATTAACATAAGCGTGATGCACTACGCCGACGCTTTGGAGGAAAGAATAAGAAAGACGTCCCCCATCTGCGTGGGGCTGGATCCGGCGCTGAAGAATCTGCCCGAAGGAATCACTAAGGACGCAGCCGGCACGTTGGAATTTTCAAAGGGGATCATCGATGCGGTGAAGGGCACTGCGGCGGCGGTCAAACCGCAGCTGGCCTATTTCGAGGTTCTGGGCTGGCAGGGGATGAAGGTGTTTTTTGAGGTTTGCGAATATGCCAAAAAACAGGAACTGATTGTCATCGCCGACGGCAAGAGAAACGATATCGGCCCGACTTGCGAAGCCTATGCGGATGCGTATCTCGGCGCCGGTTCGCCGATCGACGCTTTGACGGTCTCGCCGTATCTCGGTTCGGATTCAATCAAGCCTTTTATCGCCCGCTGTGAAAAAAACGATAAAGGCATTTATATTTTGGTGAAAACGAGCAACCCGAGTTCGGGCGAGCTGCAGGATCTGCCGACCGGCGATGAAGCGGTGCACGAGCATCTGGCCCAGCTGGTGGAGAGCTGGGCGGCCAGCGGGCTGGGCCAAGCCACAAATCTTTCTTTCGTCGGCGCAGTGACTGGCGCCACTTATTCCGAGGAGCTGAAATATTTGAGGACTCTGATGCCCCACGTGCCTTTTCTCCTGCCCGGTTACGGCGCGCAGGGCGCCGGAGCCAGGGACTGCGTCCCTGGTTTCCTGGCCGAACATTCGACCTCTAGCTCATGGCCGAGAGGCAAAACGGGGGCGCTAGTGGTGGCGGCCAGAAGCATCATTTTCGCTTCCAGTGGTTCTGATTGGCGGGAAGCGGCGGGAAAAGCCGCGGAGAAGATGGCGGAGGAGCTGAAAAAAGAATTGAAAATTAAGAATTGAAAAAATCCTGGGGGAGCGTGATTTCGGGATCAACAGCAAAACTGCAGGGAATAATGATAATTATGATCAGCAGCAGCCATCCGTAGCCGCGAAGTCAAATGAAAGGCAACGTTGATATACCACAGAGCCCCTTGCAAACAAGATCATTTCGTCCTTTACCGAATTCCTCTGCCACATCACGAAACGATGCCAGAACCGCCGCGGCCACGGAGGGCCGCTGCTGATACCATTTTGCATTTAAAACATAACTAATCGGTCATTCGTAACGGCATCATCTCGTACCGCGTAGCG
>MFXU01000063.1:25429-30645 GCA_001788965.1 Candidatus Peribacteria bacterium RIFCSPHIGHO2_02_FULL_51_15
GCTTTTGAATAATATAATTTTCTCTCTCACTAATGCTTATGAATCCGATTCTCCTATGATTACGGGGAAATATATTTGCAATAATACATAATCTATGTTATAGTAGACGATGTATTTCCCAATACAAATATGCAACTCGATGCACAAGCTCGAGAAAAGCTTACCGTCCTGGCCACACTTTGGACGGCCTTCGCCGGCGGATTTCTGCTGGTAATCGTCGCAAATTTCTAGTCGAAAAGAAGGAACAATGGAACACGGGAGAAAGCATTAACTGGTTTCTTCCGTGTTTTACGTACTATTGGAATGACCAAATCCTTGAGGCCAATTCCTAAAGTCATCGCACCCGTGGAGGGGTGCTGCTGATACCATTTTGCATTTAAAACATAACTAATCGGTCATTCGTAACGGCATCATCTCGTACCGCGTAGCGTTTACTCAAGCCAAGAACTCCATACCGCCAGCGCGTCTGATTAAGAACGTTTTAAACGCGAAGTGGTATGAGTGGAAAAAGAATTATTTTCAAACCAGCAGCTGCCCTCCGCGGCAGCGGCGTCGGAGGTGAAGCAACTGTTCGATTTACGGTGATATGTTCACAGCGCCTAATTCAAAAACGTTCCCTCTGCGACCGGCTTCACACTTTCGATCCACCTGAAATGACCCGAATCATCCGTCCACTGCACCGAGCCGAGACTACCGGGCGTACCGGAATCGAGAAGATCGGCTTTCAGACTGCCGTTTTTGAAGCCAGCCGGCAGGGTGATATCGGCGCGCAGCTCCAGTATCAGCTGGCTCAGGGCATCAATTTGGCCGATGGAATTTTGAAGCCCCGGACAGGTGATATTGCCGTCCTGCCCCAGAGTGCATGTGACTGAAACGTTGGAACCCTGCTTGTTTATTGACCAATTTTTTACCGTGAAATCGCCGATTTTTTCAGGAGTGAAAATCAGTTGCTCCAGGCTGACTGCTTTCCCCGGTATGGCGGTTCCGCTGAATGAAAACGTGCTTATCAGTCCGCCGGTCGAGCTTTCCAGTTTTTGGGTCAGAGGAGTCACGCGCGACACCTTCGTGATATGCCCGAAGGCGGTTTGGTTTTTTGGAAAAGGCGCAGGTACTATGACCGACTGCGTCTCCGCAGAGTTTTCCGGGTGGAGGTAAATTGCAAATGTCCTGATATCGAGGAGGTCGTCCGAGAAACCGTTGTTTTGGGTAGTGCGGATTACTGCCCGGAGTATCAGTTTGAGGTCATCATCCGCGGAAACGGACGGCTGAAGCTCGATGGGTATCTCGGTCTCGTAAATCTGTTTGTAATTCGCGGTATTGTCGGTCGCGCGCTGCCGCAGGGTCGCGACGACCGTGCCGGTAATGGTCGTAAGCTCCAGCCGTTCCACTGAGCGTGCCTCGGAGAAGAGCGTAACCTGTGCCGAGGAGATTTTCCGGATGCGGATGTCTTTCGGTATGGTTGCCTGAGCGATAGCGTCCGATGCCTTGCCGACTATCAGGAAATGGCTGACGGGAGGGAGGGTGAACCCGGCTTCGTCTGCGGACTTCGCCGAGGCAGAAGAAACCGAGGAATCCGAAGAGTCCGAAGAACCCGAGGATGTCCCCGTTCCCGCAGCCGGGACACTCGCCTCGGCGGAGCCTTGCGAAGACGGGTCGTGTCCCGGACTTGAAGGAACTGAATAATTTCCGCTTTCGGCTAATCTTAAATTATCCAATTCTCCCCTGGATTCCGCCAAAAATGCTGCGACCAGTCTGGCGGCATGAGCTCTTTTTAGCGGCTGGTCCAGGCGGATCGTGACCGGCAGGTCGACCCTGCGTCCGGCTGCCGCCCGGTAATATTTCTCGGCCCAATCGCGGTTTGGCACTTCCGTGACTTCGTATCCGTATAGCCGGGTCACTATGGCCAAAGCCTCGCCGTATGACACGGGGTCAGCCGGGAAGAAGAGTTCGCTCGTCCGTCCCCGGACTATGCCCAGATCCTTCGCGGCGCAGACAAAAGGACTGAACCAGTCACCGGCCAGGACATCGCCGAAACAGCTTCGTGCGTCCCCGCCGATTCCGTTTTTGCTTTTCATCGCGATTTTCAGAAACTCCGCGCGGTTTATCAGGCGCGCTGTCCCGAAATATCCGCCACTGTAGCCTTGTACTATCCCTTCGCGGGTCAGCATGGCTATCCCCGCCGCTTCGGGCGACGAAGATCTGACATCGCTGAAATTTTTGGCAGGACTGAAATCCAGAGCGAAAGCCAGCGCGGGGATCAGAGCAAGGAGTGGTATGAGTGATGACGGGCGGCGGCGCATGGAGAGATGGTACGACGGAAAGGTCAGGAAAGTAAGGAAGGTAAGGTACGTAAGGAAGGTGCCTCGTTTTCCTTTATTTGGTCACATACCTTACCTTCCTTACCTCCATTACCTTCCTTACCTGTGTGTCAAGAAATACATTGATAAATACATCATTTTCTGGTAATATATATACCGTGACAAACACACAAACAAACGACGACGATTCAAAGATCGATTTCGACTTGCTCGTGCCTCCGCCGCCGGAGTTTCCGGATCCGGAGGAAATTTATGAAAGATTGATGCGAAAAATCGATCCGAGATTCGCGCCGAGCAATCGGGACAAGTTGAAGGAACAGATAATGAAAGCCATCCCGGAGGAAAGGCGGGTGATTATCAATGATTACGACCGGGCGATGGCCGAGTATGCGAAAAGAGCCGAAGAACTTTTTTCAGAATTCAAAGAAACCGTAACCGCCTACAGAAATTGCGTGGAAGCCGCTTCGCGGTTAATCGATGAGACCAAAGCCGAGGCCGCGCTTGATTAAAAAAATACCGATATCAACATGCTTCATCATCCCGCCGAATACGGCTCGCAAAAAGAAAATCGCCTGATATTTGCGATGGGCAACATCGATCTGCCGGGGAATAAAAATGCGCCGCCGCCTGACCGCGGAGCCGTGGAAGCGACGCGGCAAAGGATGCTGGCCGAGCAGGAAGCGCCGGCTGATTACAGTTTGAGCGAAAGCATGCGTTCCCAGCAGGAGGCAGTTGATCCAGAGCGATTCTTCAGGCGCCAGGCCGAAGAAAAGGCGACATATATGAGCCAACACGATCAGAGGCTTCGCCAGTATGAAGGCAGTCGCGATGCGGCTGTACGCATGGTATTTGAACTTGGCCAAGAAGTGGAGATGCATCAACACCGTTTCGTTCATCCGCCGCACAATCTGAAACAGCAATGGCTTCAGGCGAACGTCAATGAAAGGAAATACCGAATGGCGGCAGCCAGAAACTGGCGTCGCGGAAGATACAATTCCGGTCCGTATGTGGCCATGGAAGAAGCCGCTGTCACGCAGGACAGATACAGGGCGCATATTCAGAGATCCCGCGACCGACTGCTTGATCTGGATGAACGCGAAGCGGCCGCGGATGACTGGCGGATAACCGCCGAAGCCAGGCGCAGGACGGAAATGAAATATCCTCTTCCGGAGCCTCCTCCATCGCCTCCCCCGAATCCAAATCCTTCGAAACAAAATCCTCCGTCCTCTCCCAGATTCGCGCCGTCGCCGCGGCCGGAAACAAGGCACGACCTGGCGGTGGGCGCCGCCGAAAAACGAAGTCTAGTAGGCGAGATCCAGCGCGCAGACCGTGAGCAGAGCTATCCACTTGAGAAAGAAACGAATCCGACGGTCAAAGCCCGCGTCGAAAGCCTGGTCAAAGATTATGCCGGAGCGAAAACAGAGGAAGATCGCATGATCGCCGAGGGAAACCTGATGTGGGAGGGCGTGGATATCGAAGCCAGTAAAGACGCGCTGAAAGCCAAGAAACCGCCGATTATGACGCCGAAGGGAAGCCTGGCAAGGCTTGTAAATGCCGTAATGGGATTTTTCAAATTGACCGCCGGACTTCTCCGCAAATGGGGCGGGAAAAAGACGGAGGTGAAAAAAGAGGAAGCTTGAACGGAAAAGCATGATAAAGCAAGTAAGCCTCAGACTCCGGCCCAAAGCCGCTCGAAAGATTTAAAATCAACTCTGACACTTCCGGCGGATAGAAAAGCCTGGGAAGTGCTTGTTAAAAACCTCGATGCCGGCAAAAAATTCACGACCGAACAAAGCAAAAAAATTGCCGAGTGGGCGAAAGATCGCTTGGATAAAATCAAAAATGATCCGACCTTGCTCGAGTATGTCCGCAGGGTTTACAGGTATTTCGACAAAGATCCGGGGGATCCGAAAAAACAAAATTTGATATAAATTTTTTGTATAGATACAGACTGATGATGATTTTTAATGTGGCTTTGGATAGAAAAAATAAAGCCCATTAGAATTCTCCGATTCTGCCGAATTCCGCGGATTTACCGATCTTCTGGTCGGGCGGGAACGCCCGACCAGTGCCAGGTGAGAACACCTGGCCTGGAGAGAATAAAAATGTTTTTAAAAATTATTTTCATAACTTTTTGAAAAAATAATTTACATGTTCCAGGCCGGGCGTTCCCGCCCGGCACAAGCCCAGGCGTTCGCGCCTGGGCTTGAATGGATAAAACCCTGGCCGATAAATTCGCGCCTGGGCTTGAAATCGAACAAGCCAGGCACAAGACATGCGGGTCTTATTCAATCCATGTTTCCAAATCCGTCACATCCCATAACCCCGACGCCGAAGACCATTTGTATCTTTCGGGCGAATCGACCAAACCCGCTTTGACCGGATTTTCGTGGATGTATTTCAAAGCCGCTTTGCTGTTTTCCGGCGTTTCCATGTGAAATCTTTCCTGCCAAAAAGGGCCGATCCCCAGATTGTGACTCACGCCGGATTTGAATTGCCTCATTATCACCGAAATTGTTTCAGGCGGGGGAACGTTGAGCAAAATGTGGCAATGATCAGGCATAATTACGAAGCCGAACAAAAAGAAGGGATGAAGCGTTTGCAGGCGATAAAGCGTGTCTATGGCTTCGTGCGCGTATGCTGGATTTGCGAAGACCGGCTTGCGTGATTTCGTATTGGTTGAAACCAGCATAATCATTTCATTTTGCCCCAGATGCGTTTTTACATTTCCCATGGACGCGATATTAGCACTTGGTTTATCGAATTTTCAGGTTTGGAGAAACACCAGGTTTGGTTTATCGAATTTTCTGGTCGGGCGGGAACGCCCGACCAGTGCCAGGTGAGAACACCTGGCCTGGAGAGAATAAAAATGTTTTTAAAAATTATTTTCATAACTTT